>JAYZHR010000223.1:0-32548 GCA_036166355.1 Verrucomicrobiota bacterium
TCGCCATCGTCGAAATGGGTTATCATTGTTGATGTTAGATGACCTCCGGCAGATGAACCCATGATTCCTATTTTTTTTGGATCAATCTTCCATTCATTTGCTTTTGTTCTAACAGTTCTAATAGCTCTGGATGCATCCATCAGCATGATAGGGTGCCTATATCCAGCGGATCCGAGGCGGTATTTAAGGACAAAAGCATTAATTCCGTTTTTCTGTAAAAACTGGGCATATGTTTTTCCTTCATGTTGAGCGAGGCCTCCGTAGCCTCCTCCTGGGCATATTACAATAGCGGATCCTGACTTGTTAGATGTCTGCACAAGAAATGGAGTGATAGTTGGTGTGTCTCGAGGGCTTTTTCCTTTTGCGCCTGGAGCACCATTTGGCCATAGCGGCATTTCATTATCCCCTTGTCCTTGTGCGCATAATGTTATCGTTAGTATTAGTGCGTGAATAATTAGATTTTTCATTTGAATTATTATTAAAAATTTCAGAGATTATTAGTTATTGTTAGCTTCAATTTCTTCACCAGTTTTTCCACCATTAGCCTTTAATAGTTTTATGATCTCTTCATTTTTATTACGTATCGCCCAATCAAGAGGAGTATCACCAAATGCAATCGAAATGTTTATATTGGCATTATTAGCCAAGAGAATTTCTACAATCTTTTTCTTTCCTGTAGATGCGGCCTTGTGTAATGGGCTGGTTCCTCCATTGCCGTTAATATTGGCGCCTTTGCTGGCAAGCAAGGCAACCATTTCAGGTAATCCTTTTGATACAGCAGAGTCTAAGGCGGTTTCCGCAAATGCGTCTTTTGCGTTAATATTGGCACCTTTTGAAAGAAGCATTTTTACTACATTTGGTCGATTTTTATTAACAGCAGCGAACAATGCCGGCTCTTTGCGTTCTCCACAAAGGATTTTCCAATCTGCTCCGTTTTTGAGTAGTACTGCAACTACGTCAACATGACCGCCTCCAGCAGCTGAATGTAGAGGAGTGATTTCCTTGGAATCCTTAAGATTAACATTCGCTTTATTTTTTATCAGAAGCTCAGCAACTTTAGCTTTTCCGGCACGAGCTGCATAATGTAGAGGGGTGGCCCCATATTGGTTGGTTACATTTACTGAAGTTCCTGAATTGAGGTGTTGTTTGATTACAGCAACATCACCTTTATAAGCCGCCTGATGAATAGGAACACTGGGTTTTTGGCTGTTATTTACAGATTGGTTGGAATCCTCTGGTTTGTTTTTTTGTTTGTTAGTTGCTTGGCAGCCAGTTATTGCAACGCAAACCAATGATATGGTGATAAGTATTTTCACGGTGCACGGAGAAATAACTTAAAGCTGTTAATTTTCAAGCTGGAAACGTTTCAGTTAGTAATGAAGGTTGCTTACTCTTTGCTTTTTGAGTCAATTGTAATAGTTACTGGACCATCATTAGTTAGGGTGACTTTCATGTCAGCACCAAACTCACCAGTTTGAATAGGTTTGCCTAGTTCTGTTTGAATGTAGTGAATAAATTTTTCGTATAATGGTATAGCTTTATCAGGTGTTGCAGCCTTGGAGAATGATGGCCTGTTCCCTTTTTTAGTGCTGGCAAAGAGGGTAAACTGGCTTATCAGCAGTATGTCGCCTTTAATGTCTAATATTGAGTTGTTCATTAATCCATTATTGTCAGTAAATATTCTCATCCGAGAAATTTTACTACAAAGCCATTTTATATCTTCGATTGTATCAGTTTCCTCTATTCCTAGTAGGATTAATAATCCTTTAGCTATTTCACCTCTTATTTTTTTATTAATACTTACGGAGGCTTTGCTTACTCGTTGAATTACAACTCTCATTTTCTTTTTAGTATATGAGTTTAATTAAACGGTTTTTTCCATAGCGGGTTAGGGGTATGTTCTGTTTTGAAAAGGTTCTCTGCTTTGGAGACTAGCTTAGGGTGTTCATTTGCGACATTTATTGTTTCTCCTACATCATTTTTAAGGTCGTAAATTTCAATGGAAGCTTCTGCCGATCCTTTTCTTATTGCTTTCCATCTTCCAGTTTTACCAAGAACTAATGCCTGTGCTCCCTTTCTTTCTAAGAATTCCCAGTAAATGAAATCACGTTCGATTGGGTTTGGCTTGCCTAGTAAGGTTTGGAGAAAGCTTATGCTATCAAGTCCTGTCGGGGGTGTTGTTTGAATTAATTCTGCAGAAGTAGCCATGAAATCTCCAAAATAGAAAGGTTGGCCGCTGCTGCTCCCTGGTTTTATGTGATTTGGCCAGTAAGCGATAGTTGGGACTCGGATGCCTCCTTCATAAAGATCGCGTTTCATGCCTCGAAGAGGGCCGTTGGCATTAAAAAAATCTGGATTGTTGCCTCCCTCACGATGGTGACCGTTATCAGATGTGAAAATAATCAAGGTGTTATTGATGATGTTATGCTTATTTAAACGAGTGACAATTCTACCAACATCAGAGTCCATTCGTGTTATCATGGCGGCTTGACCTTTATTCTGTTTGGTCCATTTTTTATTTTTGTAAATTCCGTAGCTAGGAACCTCCTGCCCGTCTTTTGTCCCGCGGTACCCTTCATTGTTTGCGTGTGGAATGGTAAATGGGAGATAAAGGAAAAATTGTTTTTTATGGTTCATGTCAATCCAGTGCAGTGCATTCTCAACGATAAGGTCATGTGAATAGTCTATTCTCTTTGAAGCCCAACCAGCGCCCGTTTTGAATTCTTGAGCTGGAATGTTTCTCAGTTTTACGCGTCGATTGTTTTTTATGAGAAATGTTGGGTAATAGTTGTGGGCATGTCCTTGGTGAAGATAGCCGTAAAATGAATCAAAGCCTTGATTTGTTGGGGTTCCATCGGTGCCTTCATTGCCTAAGCCCCATTTGCCAAAGCAGCCAGTTGAGTAGCCATGCTGCTTAAATAATTCAGCTAAAGTAAAGTCGCTGGGTCTTAAATTATGCCGCCCGTTTCCCCTTATGTATGCATGACCAGTATGTAGTCCTGTCATTAGCACGCATCTAGATGGAGCGCATACGGTTGATCCAGAATAGAATTGGGTGAGTTTCATGCCTTTCTTGGCCAATCTATCAAGGTTGGGAGTCTTGATCTTATTCTGACCAAAACAGCCTAAATCGCCATAGCCAAGATCATCTGCTAGTATGATAACGAGGTTAGGCTTGCGATGAGTTTGTTGGTCAGCATTTGTACTGATTGTAAAAAAACAGACAATGGTAAATGTTGTTTTAAGAATATTATAGAATATATTTTTTGTTCTTTTCACTTTCTTGCTGCGAGTGAAATTGTAGTTAAATATTTAAATTACAGCGATAATCTTTATTATAATAAAAAATAGAATTTTTGTATGTGTGATTTTTCTCTCGCTGAATCAAATTGTTCCAGCGTATTTTGCTTTAAACAATGAGTGCTGATTTGCTTCAATTTAAAATTGAGTCGGTGACAGGTTTGCAAGGGTTAAGGGATTTTCTTTCAATGTACGAAAAGGAAATATTTTGTGCTATTGAGTTGCCTGCTGTTCATTCCGCATATTGGTATGCAAATCGTGGTCAGTTTAAGGAGTTATTAAGTCTTGATGCTGAATTGACAGGGAATCCTTCGATGCAATTATTTTCAGAAGAAAGCTTATCAGTGGGTCGTCAGCATTTGCGAATGCTTAAGCCGCTGTATGATCAGCGAATGCTTCAGCGTTTTCGAATGTGTGTTGTTAATGGTGAGGCAAAAGGCTGGAATCCAATTGTATTTGGAATATTCTTATCAATTCACTCAGTGCCTGTTCGGGAAGGATTGTTGCAATTTGGTAAACAAATTTGGAGTGGCTTCATTAATGGAATTAAGGAACAGCATGGTTTTTCTGAAGCAGACTGTTCTAGTATGCTTGAGGAATATATTGATAGGCTTCCTAGATGGATTGAGAATGTTATTGAGGATAATAATGTGCCTGGGACTTTAAAGGCCCAATTTCGATAAATATTAGATGGAAAGTGTTGAATCAAATATAAGCCTTGTTGGGTTAGATTGGTTAATAATATTTTCTTATTTTTTTATTTTGGTGGGTATTGGTTTTTGGTTTGGTCGAGGTCAGAGAAGTGCTCGGGATTATTTTTTAGGAGGTCGTGATTTGCCTTGGTGGGGTGTTGCACTTTCTGTTTTGGCAACGGAAACCAGTGCTTTAACTTTTATTGGGGTTCCGGCAATGGCTTTCACGGGGGATTTAAGTTTTATGCAAATTGTCTTGGGGTATGCTTTAGGTAGGGTGCTTCTGGCTTTCTTGATGGTTCAATACTATTTTAAGAATGAAATATATTCACCGTATGCATTGATCGGTTTAACATTCGGTATTAATGCGCAAAGATTTGGGGCGTTGTTTTTTTTGGTTGCTGGGACGCTTGGTGCAGGGGTGCGTGTGTTTGTGACATGTATACCGTTGCAGCTTTTATTAGGGTGGTCTGTTTCTAGTTCTATTTTATTTTTTGTCTGTTTATCTCTTGTTTATACTTGGTTTGGCGGGATTAAGTCGGTTGTTTGGACCGATGCTATACAATTTTTTCTTTTGTTTGCTGGCGGGCTATTTGCGCTTTTCTATATACCGACACTAATTGATGGAGGTTGGTCAAGCGTGTACAGTCAGGCACACAGTCATGGAAAGCTGTCTTGGCTTAATTTCGATTTTTCATTCGCGGCGCCTTATAATTTTTGGATGGGGGTGATAGGTGCGGTTGTTTTTGTTGTGTTTACTCATGGAATTGACCAGCTAGTAGCACAGCGTGTGCTTGCTTGTCGTAACGTTGCCGATGGACGAAAGGCATTGGTGTTTTGTGGAATAAGCATTGTGCCAATGATGCTATTGTTCCTTGTTGTTGGAGTAATGTTGTGGGTTCATTATCAGAACTCGGAAATCCCAATTGAAATTCCAATAAACTCAACGGGGAAAAGTCAGGCTGATTATGTGTTTCCTATTTTCATTCTAGCTGAAACCCCGTCTGGAGTTAAAGGTTTGCTTCTTGTTGGGATTTTTTCAGCTGCTATGTCTTCAATTAGTTCCGCTTTAAGTGCTCTAGCTTCTGTTTCAACGATGGATTTGGGTTTGTTGGATAAATTTAAAACAGAGGATTCCAAGTTGAAATGGAGTCGGCATGCGACACTTTTCTGGGGGCTGGTGCTAGTTATTGTGGCTTATCTTAGTCGAGAAGTTGAGTCGGTAATGAACGCTGCATTTAGTCTTGTTGGGTTGACTAGTGGAGGGCTTCTAGGCGGGGTTATTCTTTCGTTGTTGTTAAAGAAAAGTCCTTCTTGGCCGGTGGTGCTAGGCATGCTTGTTTCGTTCCTTGGTATGGTGTGGATTAATTCCTTAACCCAGTTGTCTCTTTCTCCATCGGTAACAGAATTATGGTTAGGTTTTAGGTTTACAGATGGAATTTTCAGTAATCTTGTTCATTGGCCTTGGTATACGTTAATAGGATTTTGTATCATGTTGGCTGTAACCGTGCCGCTTCTTAGGATAGTGAGGCGTTAGTTCTTGGTTAGAGGCTTGACACTATAGCTTACTGACGGAGAATGCGCTGCCAGTTTTATTTTTCTAATTGTTATAATATGCAAAAGAATACTCTATTGAAAATTGTGCGCGTTTGTGTTTTTTCACTCGCTTTTCTTTTTCTTACATATGGTCCTAATGCGGATGCGGCGGACAGTAAAAAGATTTCCATAAAGGCTCCTCCAGGTATGGCGGCATTGCCACTTGATTTGCCAAAGCCGGCATTTGCTGGAACCCCGCAGAACATTAAAGGGGTAAAGCAGTTGGAGAAACCGCTTGGTCGTCCTCGTCCGCCATTTTTTGCCCCTAAGGGTGTAAAGAACTTAGCACTTGGAAAGAAAATAACTGGGAGTGATGAAGAGCCTATCGTTGGTGATATTAAAATGATTACAGATGGTGACAAAAAGGCTGCTGATGGTAGTTATGTGGAGCTTGGGCCTTTTACTCAGTATATTCAAGTTGACCTTGAAGCTGAAAAGGAAATTTATGCAGTTTTACTTTGGCATTATCATAAGCAGGCACGTGTTTACTTTGATGTGGTTATACAGGTCTCAAATGATTCTGAATTCGCAAAGTCGACCACGATATACAATAATGATCATGACAATTCTGCTGAGCAAGGTGTTGGTAAGGATAATCACTATGTTGAAACATCGGAAGGACGGCTTGTTGATGCAAAAGGAGTTAAAGGTCGCTATGTGCGTTTTTACAGTGGTGGCAATAATGCCAGCGATTTAAATCATTACATAGAAGTTGAAGTTTACGGTAAATAATTCTGTCGACACAGGAATTTTTGTATTGCTGCCCACAGGGGTGGTTTAATTAGAGGGCGGACTTTGGATTGCGAATAGTAACCATGAGCCGCCCTCCGTTTTTTTTCTTTATACTGTTAATTGCAATTGTTGCTTTGCTGTTTAGGTTTCCGCTTTTGTCAGAGCGGCCAATGCATGGGGATGAAGCTGTTAATGCTGTAAAAATAGGAGAGTTGATTGAAGGTTCTGGTTATAGGTATGACCCGCATGAATACCATGGGCCTACTCTTAATTATTTTTCATTGTTTTTCTCTTGGGTTTATGGGGTTGGATCTTTTTCAGGGTTAAGTGAGCAAACTCTTAGGTTGTTGCCTGTGGTAGTTGGGTGTTTGTTGTTACTTCTTGTTTTTAGTCTTCGTGGTGCATTAGGGAGTAGCGCTATTTTATTTTCGGCTTTTTTTATTGCTGTGTCACCATCGATGATTTTCTACAGCCGTTATTTTATTCATGAATCGATTTTAGTCCTTTTTACATCGACTTTGATTATTGGTGGTTATTTTTATTTGAAGTCACCAAAAAAACGCTGGGCATTATTAATTGGATTCTCTCTAGGGTTAATGCATGCCACCAAGGAGACTTTTGTGATTGCGTTGGCCTCGATAATTTTGAGTATTCTATTACTGTTTTTTCAGCTTAATAAAAAAGAAAGGCAGGGTTTATTTAAAAGGATAAGGGTTCAGCATTTATTTTTAATGTTAGTATCAGCAGCGTTTGTTTCGATTTTGTTTTTCACTTCCTTCTTTAATAATCCTAAAGGTATTATTGATTCGTTTTCTACTTATATTATTTATGCTGATCGTGCAGGGAATTCCGTCCATGAACATCCATGGTATTTCTATTTTCAGCTACTCTTTTTTTATAAGTTTTCTGATGGGCCTTATTTTTCTGAGTGGATTGTTTTATTTTTATCGGTTGTTGGGATTGTTGTTTCGTTAATAGGGAGATGGAACTTTGGAGATCCAATATTTGTTCGTTTTATTGTGTTTTTTACTGTCGCCATGATTACGGTGTATTCTTTTTTACCTTATAAAACGCCTTGGTGCCTTCTTGGTTTTTATTATGGGATGTTGTTGTTGGCTGGGGTTGGGGCTGTTCAGTTGATTTATTCAAGTAACAAGGTGGTTCGTTTAGTTTCTATTGGGACTATTATTCTGGGTATAGTGCATTTGGGTCAGCAGGCATATGGTGTTAATTATAAATATTTTGATAGCAGGAATCCTCATATTTATGGGCATACTAGTTCGGATATCATAAAAGTCGTTGATAAGGTGAAGGCTATGGCTGCTATTGATTCTGATTCTGTAGTCACCACTCGTATTCAGGTTTATTGCCCGGAAAATGATTACTGGCCATTGCCTTGGTATTTGCGGGATAATCAAGTTGAATATGGCAGTAGTGTTTCTGAAGAAACACAGCCGGCACCAATTATTATTATTCAGCCATCTATGGAGGATGATCTAATGCGTAAACTTTATGAGCTGCCTCCGCCTGGGCAGCGTGAGTTATATATGCATTTATTTTATAATATTGATGATGGGACTGTTGATGTTATGGAACTTCGGCCATCTGTGGAGCTTGTTGGTTTTGTTTCTCGTTCTTTATTTGAAAAATATTTACAGAGTAATGCAAATGATCTGGAGGCTGATCCTTGAAAAAAGGGCAAAGTGAACAGGTTTTAGATTTTGATTCTAAAACAATAGCTGATGCGTGTCATTTTTCTCATGAGGCTATGGCCACAGTCTATGAATTGTATATTTCAGAAGAGGATGAAGGCTATGCTAGGCAAGGTGCTCAAGCTGCATTTGCTGAAGTGGATCGCCTAGAGTTAGAGTTGAGTCGGTTTCTTTCTAATAGTGATATATCTAGATTAAATACTGCTGAGCCAGGTCAAGTAGTTGATTTGGGGATTGATACTTTTGAGTGTATGTTTCGAGCGAAAGAAATATTCGAGAAAACAAAAGGCGCATTTGATATCAGTATAGGAGCGCTTTATGATTGTTGGCTGGATGAGAACCGCTCCCTTCGTACCCCAGATGAACATGAAATTGAGAAGGCTTATGAGTTAACAGGGTTGGACTTGTTGAAACTTGATGATGACGGTTTTTGTGCTGAAGTTCTGAACGAAGGAGTGAAGTTTGATTTGGGTGGGATTGGAAAAGGTTATGCCGCTGAAAAAGTTGCTGAAATTTTACGAGAATGGAGTTTGAGTGAATCTTTGGTTTTAGCAGGGGCTAGTTCGGTGCTGTCTGTTTCTGTTCCAAAGGGAATGAGCGGTTGGCCGGTGAAACTACGAAACCCAGAGAATCCAAATGACATATTAATGCGATTTGAATTAAAAGAAGGAGCTATAAGTAGTTCAGGTAGACAAAAAGGTCAGCATATAATTGATCCCAGAAGTATTCATGCAGGTCCGGTTGAGTGTTGTTCGGGGGCTTGGGCCCTCGCTCCTGATGCTATTTCAGCTGATGCTTTATCCACGGCCTTTATGATGATGGATGATGAAGAAATCAACGATTATTGCTTGGCGAATTCAGGAACAGCGGCGATAATCTCCCCCCTTGAAGGTGACTTGGACTCCTCAGACCGTAGATTTAAAACATTTGGTCAATTTTGGGAGACAATACATTAGTATTAGATAATTTTTAGAAATGAATAATCAAATAGATCGACGAAACTTCATTAGCTCATCAGCTGCAGCTGGCGCTGGCTTTATGATTGCCAAAAGTGCAATAGCCCAAGCGGAAGGCAAAAAAGACATCAATATAGCTCTGATTGGAGCAGGTGTTCAGGGTCAAGTGCTTATGAATGCCATATTGAAACTCGGTAAAAACTCCGGAGTTAAATTTCGAGCTGTTTGTGACATTTGGGAAAAGGGGAACTTGCGTAGAGTATCTCGTATATTAACAGCATATAAGCGTTATGGGCATAAGGGCACTCCTTATGTTGATTATCAGGAGATGCTGGAAAAGGAGAAGGATTTAGATGCGGTCTTAATAGCAACTCCTGATTTTTGGCATGCTCGGCATACTATTGCATGTTTTGAGAAGGGTTTGCATGTTTATTGTGAAAAGGAAATGTCCAATAGCCTTGAAGATGCAAAGAATATGGTTCTTGCGGGACGCAAGGCCGGTAAGTTATTGCAAATTGGACATCAGCGTCGAAGTAATCCTCGCTACATTTATTGTAATGAGAAAATTATAAATGAGGCTAATCTTTTAAATCGTATTACCAATATTTCCGGTCAATGGCATCGCAGTCGTGCTGCTTGTGTTGATCTAGGTTGGCCTAAGGGTTCTGATATACCAAAAGAGACAGTCAAGAAATATGGCTTTGACGACATGCCTCAGTTTCGAAACTGGCGTTGGTATAAAGGTAAAGGTGGCGGCCCGATAGTGGATCTTGGATCACATCAAATTGATGTATACAGCTGGTTTCTGGGTAATGCTGTGCCAAGTTCTGTTATGGCAAGTGGTGGAGTTGATTATTGGAAAGATCACGAATGGTATGATAATGCTATCGCTATATTTGAGTTTCCAACAGAAAAAGGTTTGGTGCGTGCTAGTTATGAAACATTAACTACAAATAGCAGTAACGGTTATTATGAGTTGTTTATGGGTGATGAGGGGACCCTTTTAATATCAGAATCTGCAGGTCGCGGTGAGATCTATCGTGAGAGCTGGGTTGAAGAGTCAAAATGGGATCCAGCGGTACAGAAAGGGTTAGTAACTCTTGAGAAGGCAAGTGTAAAAGCGGAGACTAAGGCTGGTGATGATGAAGTTGATGTGCGCGAGTCGGCAACGCCTGCTTTGTATCGGATGCCGATTGAAATGAAAGATCCGTATCATCAGCCTCACTTAGTTAATTTCTTTGAGTCAATTAGAGGTAACCAGAAATTAAATTGTCCAGGTGAAATCGGTTACGAAACTGCGGTTATGGTTTTAAAGGTAAACGAAGCTATTGCGGCAGGTCGAAAGATTGAACTTAAGCCGGAAGACTTTAAGGTGTAATAAGCCTTTTTGCGTGGATTAATAATAGATGATTCAAATCATCAGGACATCGATGTCTTTGATGCTACTTGCTTGCGTGATAACGCTTGGAAGGTCAGCTGAAAGTGGCAAGGGACTAGGTGATGGTCACGATGGCAATAGGACGTCTATTTCTCATGTCATAACGCTGTATGATGAGAAGGATGTTGAAATTAAGCCTACTGTTTCACAACCCCGACCTATTTCCATGCGTAATACATGTGGCAAATGTCATGATTATGACGCTATGGCTACAGGGTGGCATTTTCATTCTGGGAGCACTAATGTCTTAAGCGGGAGATCAGGTGAGCCTTGGGTTCTTACCGACACGCGTATCAGAACTCAAATACCAATTTCGAACCGCGGGTGGAAGGGTACTTATAAGCCCAGTGATATCAATATGACTGCTTGGAAATTTCTTAAGCAGTTTAGCAGTCATTTTCCGGGGGGGAATTATGGGGAAATGATGCCAAGTGACGACGATTTAGATGCGGATCCTGAAGAATTTTTACGTTGGCCAATCTCAGGGAAATACGAGATTAATTGCCTGGCTTGTCACCATGCAGATCGTAAGCAAAATCAGAGTGACGCAGCACTGCAGGCAGCACGAGAAAATTACAGGTGGGCTGCAACCGTTGCTAGTGGTATAGCGACTGTAAAAGGTGCAGCATCAGAATTGGATGAATTTTATGATCCTGAAACTGAGTATGAAATTGTTACCAGTTATGACAAGAGTCGTTTTGATTCAAATAATAAAGTTTTTCTCGATATAGTTCGGAAGCCTCCATCAAATCGTTGTTACTATTGTCATTCTACTCAGGATTTACAAACTCCCGGCAAAGATGAATGGGTTCATAATGAAGATGTACATTTAGCTTCTGGAATGAGTTGTTCAGATTGTCATCGCAATGGTGTTGATCATATGATTGTTCGAGGGGATATAGAGCCAACAGGAAATCCACATAGTTCTTCTGAATATCTTAAAAAATATGATGTTAAAAAAGTAGCTTCATACTCTTGCCGAGGGTGTCATCTAGGGAATCCAGTTGGAACTGATGCAGCTAGTAAAATGGGGGGGCATCTTGGTGCACCTATTCCTGATCATAAAGGCATCCCTCCAATACATTTTGAGAAGCTTTCATGTACGGCTTGTCACTCGGGTAGGCTTCCAGAGCAGAAAACAGGAAGGGTCAGGACAGCGCGAATACATAAGTTGGGGCTTCATGGTCGCCATACAATGAATAAACAGTTGCCCCATGTTGTATCACCTGTTTTTGCGCGATCTGAAAACGGAAAAATTACCCCTCATAACATGATTTGGCCTTCATTTTGGGGGGTTAGAACAAATGGGATTGTTAAACCAATAGCACCTGATTTGATTCGTGAAATTGCATCAGATGAATTGGGTGTTGAGGCTGAAAATCCTGAGCGAATTAATGATTGGATTGAGTTAAGTGAAGAGCAAATCGGTAAGGTCTTAAAATTGATAGACGATGAATATGAGGCCGGTTCTGAAGGGGATAAACCAATGCCTGAAGCGGTTTATGTGGCGGCAGGCAAATTATTTAGTCTCGATAATGGGAATGTTGTCAGTAGTATTCATGATGCTGCAAAACCTTACAAATGGCCAATTGCTCATGATGTTCGTCCCGCATCCCAGTCGCTTGGCTCTAATGGTAGATGTCAAGATTGTCATAGCCAAGATTCGCCTTTTATTTTTGGGCAGGTTGAAGTGGATACACCTTTCAATCCTGATGTAGGACAGTTCGTTTCTATGACTGATTTTGAGGAATTAGACCCATTATATTATCAGTCGTTTGCCTTTACCTTTTTGTTTCGTCCTTGGTTAAAAGGAGTAGTGATAGTTGCGTGTATATTGGCGGGATTGGTTTTATTGTTATTCGCATTGAAGGGAATAGATCGGCTTGTAAATTCAGCTGGTAAAAATAAGTAAAAAAGATGTTTCAGACAATTTCATGGGCTTTATTTGTTATTATCTTTTTAGGGATACTTGTTCATATGACTGTCGATTTAGTGAAAGGAAATCTTAGGCCAAAAAGCTTTAACAAACTTCATAAATTTTGGTGGTGTGGTTGGAGTAAAAATTTAAGTTGTTTAAGCAAGGTTAAGAGAATTTTAGTAGTTATCTCTATTATCAGTTTGCTTGTGATGTTTTTGACAGCCTTTTCTGGAAGGCTTGCATCAGATCAATTAATGTCTGGTTACATATTGATGATTCATGTTGGAACTGCTCCTTTATTCATTCTTTGTGTAGTTATGTTACTTATTATGTGGGGGTACCAATGTCGTTTGAATGATAAGGAATGGGCGCAGTTTCTTGATCTTTTGAGATTTAAAACAACCAGTTCCGAAAAATCTTTATTAATTATCAAATTGACGTATTGGATTTCGATGGTTCTAAGTTTACCGGTTAGCTTATCAATGTTGATAAGCATGTTTACATTATTCGGAACTCATGGGCAGGAGGTGCTCTTCAGTATTCACCAATATGCAAGCCTTGCGTTAGTTTCTAGTTCTATGGTTCATGTATATTTATTACTTCGCCATCAGTGTAAGTAGTTGCTTTAGAAGTTGTTTTAAGTTTTGTGACTTACAGATAGACGTAATATCGATACCATAGAAAATTCCAAGTTAAACTGCATCCAGTAGCCATTAGTTTGACGGTGTTTTTGCTAACAAAGGATTCATTCCAGTTTCTCGTCATATTAATTCTTTTTGATAATTTGTTGGCTATTTCTGTAGGTCTTTTCCAAATGTAGGTTGTTAAGTAAATTACTATATTCTGAATAAAATATAATGATATAGCAGTTACAATGATAAACTTCGATACTTGGTCAGGCGCGTTAAAATTGTTTGGCTGAAAAACGAAAAAATTCGCTGAGAAGCTGAATGTCATTGCTATGGTTGTTGAGCAAATATTGGCTGAGATACGAGGGATTCTTTTAGTGAGAAGATTGTATATAAGAAAGTCCAGTGTGGTATTTGCTATGCCGACTAATCCGAAAAGTATGATCTGCCAAGGTATTGATTGGAGTGAGATATTTAATAACATCTTTTTATAGCAGGACGGAAGAGTATGTTGTGTAATACTAATGTCAGTCAATGGTTCTTGAGATGTTTTGCCTTGCACATAGGCATTATTATCGGCAATTTTTTTGCACTCATTAATACCTAATATTAAATAAATTATGAAACGACGTTCTTTTTTAGTGAAATCATCAGCGGCCGCCTTTGGTTTTCAGGTTGTCGGGAGCCATGTTTTACGTGCTGCCGATGGAAGTAATACTCCAAATAATAAGCTGCGTATTGCTGCAATAGGTTGTGGTGGCAGGGGTGGGGCAAATTTAGGCGCGATGGCGGGTGAAGATATAGTTGCTTTATGTGATGTTGATGATCGTAGGGCAGCGCATTCATTCAAAAAATTCCCTAAAGCTAAGCGTTTTAAAGATTTTCGTCGTATGTATGATGCTATGGGAGATCAGATAGATGCAGTGTTGGTTGCTACCCCTGATCATACTCATGCTGTTCAAATTATGGGAGCTATTGGTCGTGGAAAACACGTGTATTCTGAGAAGCCATTGGCTCATTCTGTTGCAGAAGTTCGAACTTTGCAGAAAGCAGCTAAGGAAAAAGGTGTAATTACACAGGTTGGTAATCAGGGGCATTCTTCCGAGCATATTAGATTGTTCTGTGAAATGGTCTGGGCTGGTGCAGTAGGCAATGTGACGGAGGTGCATTGCGGTTGTGATGCGTTTAAGAATGTTTATTGCCAGATTGATAAACAGAAGGCAATCGAATCTGAGGAGCATGAGGTTCCAGATGGGCTGGATTGGGATCTTTGGTTAGGCCCTGCAGCTGATAGGGCATATAATCCTGCTTACTTGCCATTTAATTGGCGTGGTTTTTCTGCGTTTGGAAGCGGATGTATTGGAGATTGGGTTTGCCATGTTCTTGATCCTTCCTACTGGGCCTTGGATCTAGGGATGCCGACATCGATTTCGGCTGATACTAAAGGTTATGATCCTAAGAAACACTCTGACTTTTACCCTAAAGGCACAAAGATCACCTATGAATTCCCTGCTAAAGGAGAGCGTGGTCCAGTCAAAGTGGTTTGGTATGATGGAGATTATTCAATCCCGCAACCTGATGAGTTGGCTTCTGAAAAGCGTAAAGTGGTGGGAACTGGGGCAGTAGTTATAGGTGATGAAGGTAAGATTATGCATGGTTCTCATGGCGCGGGTGGGTGTAGAATTATTCCTGAAGCAAAAATGCGAGAATTTGGTCGTCCTGATAAGAAGATTCCTAGGGTTAAGGGAAGCCATCAAAAAGATTGGCTTGATGCTGTTAGATCAAACAAAGAGGCAGGATCACCTTTTGCATATGGTGGTGCGTTAAGTGAAATCGGTCTTCTGGGAATGATTGCCATTCAACGTACATGGGGTTCAGCTGATTCTGCTCGGACAGGATTGCGTCTGGAATGGGACGCAGAGAACATGAGGTTTACTAATGATGACGAAGCTAATAAGCTTGTTAATCCCCCTTATAGAGCCGGCTGGAAACTATAAAGCTAAAAATTCAAACTGCGCTTGGGCAATTTGTTCAAGCGTTTTTTTTTGCTCCTTATTAAGTTCGATCACAGAGAAAATTTATAATTATGATTAGCAGGTTATTTTTTGGTTTTGTTTTTATATTTGTTTCATCGGAACTTATTGCGAGCGCGCCTAATATCTTATTTGTAATATCAGATGATCAGTCGTATCCGCATGCTTCTGCATATGGTTGTAAAGGTATTAGTACTCCGGGTTTTGATAGGGTGGCAAGAGAAGGGGTATTGTTTCATAGTGCAATCTCAGGCTCTCCTGGTTGTGGTCCTAGTCGTGCAACGGTTCTAACTGGAAGATATCACTGGATGATTGAGCATGCAGGTACTCATGCTAGTACATTCAATAAGAAGTTCATGACATTTCCAGATATCTTGGAAAATGCAGGCTATTGGATTGGTTATACTGGTAAAGGGTGGGGGCCAGGGAAATATAAAGACGGTGGGTACTCTCGCAATCCGGCAGGGCCGATGTTTTCAGCAAAAAAGAAAAACTCCAATATTAAAGGAATTTCTTCTACAGACTATGCGGCAAATTTCAATTTATTCCTGAAGGAGAAACCTGAAGGCAAGCCGTTTTGTTTTTGGATAGGGGGGCATGAACCTCATCGTGTTTTTGAGAAGGGTGTCGGATTAAGGAAGGGTAAAAAAATAGAGGATATAGATGTTCCAGCATTCCTCCCCGATACTCCTGAGGTTAGAAGTGATATTCTTGATTACTATTTTGAGATTGAATGGTTTGATTCTCATTTAAGTAAGGTTTTATTGAGGCTAGAGGAAATTGGTGAACTTGGGAATACTCTAGTAATTGTTACTTCTGATAATGGAATGGCATTTCCAAGGGCCAAAGCTAACTGTTACGAATATGGTGTTCATGTTCCTTTGGCTGTTATGTGGGGTAATGGTTTTAGTGGTAAGAGGCATTCATATGACCCTGTTGCTTTTGTTGATTTGACTGCCACCATTCTTGAGGTGGCGGATGTGAAGCATCCAAATATAGCTAACTTAGCACTTGCTCCAGTTGGGCGTAGTTTAATTCCACTTCTGACTTCCGGAAAATCAGGGCGCATAGATCCGAGTAGATCTCATGTCTATAGTGGGAGGGAGCGCCATTCTTCATCCCGTTACAATAACTGGACTTACCCTCAACGGTGCTTGAGGTCTGATGAATATATTTATATTCGTAATTTTAAGCCTGATCGGTGGCCTGCAGGAGATCCCCAGAAATTCGATTCTCCTGGTAGACTTGGCCCGATGCATGGAGGCTATCATGACATTGATGCTTGCCCTACATTGGATTTTTTAATTGAGAACAGAGATCATCCGAAATATGAGAAGTACTTTCATTTATCCGTTGATAAACGGCCAGGGGAGGAATTATTTAATATTAAGAAGGATCCGGCGTGTCTAATAAACCTTGCAGTAGATCCTAATTACTTGAAATTAACTCAAAAATATAGAGATGAGATGGATAAGTATTTAAAAGAAACAGGAGATCCTAGGGTTAATGGCGATGGTGATATTTGGGAGAAATACAAGCGTTACAGTCGGATGAGATCTTTTCCAAGGCCTTAATTATTATATTGTTCTACTTTATCATTAGGTCGGTAATTAATTTTGAGAACTTTACAGGGTCTTTGATTGCGACTCCTTCAGTTAGTAGTGCTTGATTGTGCAAAAGTTCAGAATAGTCCGCGATCTTTGTGTCTTTTTCGTTTGCCTCGAATATTGAGTTCATTTTTTCGAGGACAGGATGGTCGGGGTTTATTTCTAAGATACGTTTTACTTCTGGGACAGGTTGATTCATTGCAGCAAATATTTTTTCCATTTGCGGGTTAATATCTCCTTCATCGGTAACTAGGCAGCTTGGGCTGTCGGTTAACCGGTCTGATAGGCGTACTTCTTTAACGTCCTCTTTTAGGGTGTCCTGAATTTTTTCAATAAGATTTTTATACTTGCCAGATGCTTCTTTCTTTTGTTCTTCCGCTATTTTCTTCTCTTCTTCTGTTCCTAGGTCGATATCACCTTGGGCAATAGATTTGAGGGTTTTATTTGAATATTCTCCGAATCCAGGCAATATGAACTCATCGACTGGTTCCGTCATAAACAGGACTTCTACATCCTTCTTTTTGAACACTTCTAAATGAGGTGAATTGTCGATTGTTGCTCTCGAATCGCCTGTTAGGAAGTAAATATCCTTTTGTTCGGGTTGCATTCGGTCAACGTATTCATTTAGAGAAACATATTCTCCTGCCTTGGTCTTACTGCTTTCGAATAACAATAAATCTTTAATCTTATCTTTGTTTGCAGGATCAACTTCAACGCCTTCTTTGATAACTTTTCCAAATTCTTTGTAGAAATCGAGATACTCTTTATATGATTTCTTCATCATTCCCTTAAGGGTTGTCAGGATCTTGCTTGTTACATTTTTTTCTATTTTCTTTATAACTATGTCTTCCTGCAATATTTCACGTGATACATTTAGTTGCAGGTCATTAGATTCCACAACTCCCTTAATGAATCGCAAATATCTCGGTATTAATGCTTCGCAGTTATCCATAATAAAAACACGTTTTACATATAGGTTAATGCCGTGTTTTACGCCTTCATGCTGGAACATATCAAAGGGAGCTTTTGATGGGAGATAGAGCAACGCTTTGAATTCAAGCGTGCCCTCTGCGGAGTAATGGATAGTTTTGAACGGGTCGGTATAGTCGTGTGAGATGTGTTTGTAAAACTCGTTATACTCATCTTTTTTTACTTCACTTTTAGGGCGCATCCAGATCGCCTTCATTGAGTTTAACGTTTCTTCTGTAATTGTTACTTTTTTTTCCGCTCCCTCTTTTGGGTTACCTTCGTCATCTAGCTCTGTGTCTTCGCGTGTTATGTCCATAAGTATTGGGTATTCTACGAAGTCAGAATATTTTTTAATTATTTGGCGAAGGCGAAATTCAACAATGTAGTCTTTGCAGTCTTCCTTAAGATGGAGAGTGATTTCAGTTCCTCGTTTATCTCTTCCTCCCGCTGTAATTTCATACGAACCATCTCCAGAAGACTCCCATGTCCATGACTCATCACTACCAGCTGGTCGGGTTTTAAGTGTGACTTTGTCTGCAACCATGAATGCAGAGTAAAATCCAACTCCGAATTGCCCTATTAGCTCTGGGTTGTCAGTGGTGTTGCCTTTTTTCACTTCATCCATGAACTTACGAGTTCCGGAGCTTGCGATGGTGCCAATGTTGGCTTCGAGCTCGTCTTTCGTCATTCCAATGCCATTGTCATCAATGACTAATGTTTTGGTATCATTGTCAGTAAATAGCTTAATTCTATAATCAGCCTCATCTTTAATAAGTTTTTTATCAGACAGGGCATTAAATCTAAGTTTATCTATAGCATCCGAACTATTGCTGATTAATTCGCGCAAGAATATATCCTTGTTTGAGTATAGTGAATGTATAACCAAGTCCAAAAGTTGTTGGACTTCCGTTTTGAATTCTTTTTTTTCAGTTGCCATGGTTGCTTTGTTAAAAGCGCGGGCACAATAAACCGTTTTGGTGAATAAACTGCAAGCGTTTTGACGAAGGGATGTTATTGGGTTTTCGCTTCACCGTGTAAAAGCTTCAATGTAGCCTGTGGTTACGAATTGATGGTTGAGCAAATAAATTCAAAATCTAGTTCACTCTTAATTGATCGTTTTACTGGGAACATTGAGATTTCGGCTAATTTTAAGCCTAGAAATAATATACAGCATGTAGTTTTCGATTTTGATGGAACTCTTTCCTTGATACGCGAGGGATGGCCGGACGTGATGTTGCCTATGTTCGAAGAGTATTTACCGCAGGTTGAAGATGATAATTGTGAATCAATAAGGAAAATGCTGCTTGATGACATAATGACCCTTAATGGAAAGCAAACCATTTACCAAATGATTCGTTTTTGCGAAAGGGTTAAAGAGAGAGGTGGAGAACCTAAGGATCCTCTTGATTATAAGCATGAATATTTGGATAGATTGGAAGCTCGTATAAATAATAGAGTGGAAAAAATTAGATATGGAAATGAATCCCCGGAAAAATATTTATTACACGGATCGCTATCTGTTTTAAATGAGCTAGTTGATCGTGGATGGACTCTTTATTTGGCTAGTGGAACTGATATTCAATATGTTAAACGGGAGGCTGAACTGCTTGGTGTGTCAAAATATTTTGAGGATCGTATTTATGGGGCATTAGATGATTATAAGAAATTTTCAAAACGAATGATACTGGATCGTATTTTGGAAGAAAACTATATGACAGGCGAGAGTCTTTTAATTTTTGGAGATGGGTATGTTGAAATCGAGAATTGCAAGAGTGTTGGTGGCTTAGCTGTTGCTGTGGCGAGTGATGAGGCTAATAATGGCTGCGGGGAATTTGATGAATGGAAAAGGAATCGGTTACTTGAGGTTGGTGCGGATATGGTTATAGCTGATTATCGTGATGCATCTGTTCTAATAGAAGTTATAGAGGGAAAATGATTGGTAAGAAGCTAGATATTAAGAAGATTAATCCATTGCCTTTGTCGCATAGAAAAAGCTTTTTTGATGTTAATGAGGTAATGATTCCTGTTGATGGTAAGCCAAAGTCTTTAAATAAAATGCTAGAGAATCAGATTTCTGACTGTGCGGAACGTATCAGAAAGGCTCGATCTAGAGGGGCGTCAGTTATGCTAATATATGGAGCCCATCTCATTAAAAACGGGGGCGCATGTTTGTTAGATGATTTTCTAGTTAATGATAGGATTACGCATCTTGCCACCAATGGGGCGGGAACTATTCATGACTGGGAATATTCATGGCTTGGCAGGTCAAGTGAATGCGTTCGTTCTAATGTTGCGACAGGTACATTTGGAACATGGGATGAAACTGGTGCGAATATAAATTTAGCATTACTTGTTGGTGGTATTGAGGGGTTGGGATACGGTGAATCTTTAGGGCGATTTATTAATGATGAAGAAATGAAGATTCCTAGTATTAATGAATTAGAGGATTTAATCAAAAGCGTTCCTGGTGATGAGCTTACTAGTGCGAGAGTTGAGTTGTTGCATGCAATCAAAAGTGGGTATGCACAGGAGGGCTTATATAAGTTGCGGCATAATTGGAGGAATTCATCGGCTTTAGCCTCGGCATATAGACATAAAGTTCCTCTAACCGTTCACCCTGGGATTGGTTATGACATTATTTCGAATCATCCGATGTTTAATGGCTCAGCTATTGGGCGTGCTGCACAGGTGGATTTTCAAAAGTTTGCTTCAAGTGTAGATAACTTAGATGGCGGGGTGGTGCTGTCTGTTGGATCTGCGATTATGGGGCCTCAGGTATTTGAAAAGGCCTTAAGTTTTGCGAATCATCTGCGTTTAAATGCTGGGGGAAAAATTGTAAGTGGCCATTCAATATTTGTAATAGACTTACAAGATGGTGGTGGTTGGGATTGGTCTCAAGGAGAACCACCGATTACTAACCCTGCATACTATCTACGTTTTTGTAAAAGTTACGCTCGAATGGGTGGCTCAATGAGTTATTTGCAATGTGATAATATTGATTTTATGCAAAATTTAAGAAGTGCTTTAGTTTAATTTTAATGGTTGATGAGCGGTTCAGAGAGATTGTAAGTAATTATGCGCAGTTAAGTGTTGCAGTGATTGGTGACTATTGTCTTGATCGTTACCTTGAGATTGATCCAAGTATTGCCGAGGTCTCTATTGAGACCGGATTGGAAGTTCACAATGTTACTAATGTGAGGGCTCAGCCTGGAGGCTGTGGGACTATATTAAATAATCTAGTAGCTCTTGGTTGTGGTAATTTGCTGCCGGTAGGCTTCGCTGGTTGCGATGGAGAAGGCTACGAATTAATTAATGCTCTTAGTGTTAGTAAAACGATTGATCTGAAATATTTTTTTCAAACAACTGAAAGGCGAACTTTCACATACTGTAAGCCTCTCATTCTTTCTGATGGAGTGCTTCCTAGGGAATTGAATCGATTGGATTCCAAGAATTGGACTAAGACTCCTCAAACAGTTCAGGATAATTTAATTTCGGCAATTTACAGTTTGGCCAATGAGGTTGATGCGATTGTTTTATTGGAACAAGTGGATTGTCCTGAATCAGGTGTTTTGTGTGGTAAGGTTTTGGATGCTATTTCTCAAGTCAGGGTAGATCACCCTGATCTGTTGATTTTAGCTGATAGTCGTAGAGGATTTGATCATTTCCCAAGCGTCGGTTTTAAGATGAATCGTTCTGAATTTCAGTCTTTGATAGGGGTTTCAGGCGATTTGCCAATGGATGAATTAAAGATTGAGGTTGCACGCTTAGCTGATCTAAGAAGGCAGATTGTATTTGTTAGTCTAAGTGAAGATGGAATTGTTGGGGCTATTCCTGGTGAGTCGGCAGCTCATGTTCCAATCTTACCATTAACTGGGGAAATTGATGTGGTAGGAGCGGGGGATACTGTCATGGCTAATTTGATTATGGCTTTAGCTTCAAATGCTTCTGTTTCTGAGTCGATGCGTATTGCCATGGCTGCGGCCTCAATAGTTGTTAAGCAATTAGGAACAACAGGCGTTGCTACACAAAATGATATTTCGGCCATATTGAATGACTTTAATTCAACTGATTAGTTTATTGGTAGTGAGGGGGTTTTTTGATTGTACCTTTTATCTTTTCTATTTCGTCGAATTGAGCTGACGTAGAAAGGCGGGTGATTTGTGTTTGAAGGTTTTGAATTGTTTTGTCTTGCTGTATAATAGTTTCATTCAGTGACTCTATGGTCTGTTCTATATGAGCCAGGCTTGATTCGACACTAATAATTCTGTCTTCATGCGTCATTTGATGACGATACATTAAATATTATGATTTATCAAAAACTCGCCTGATTTTTCATGACTTTTTTAAGTTAAAATGCATAATTGTCGTTTTAGGAGGTTGCTTAGATAAGGTTATTAATGAATTTAGATAATGCTGTAGAACTGAAACGGAGACTTGGGTTTGGGGTTAACCTTAATTCGACAAAAGACAGGAAACGTCTAACTGAAATCATTAACGCAAAATTGTGGTTTCGTGGGCAGCCTGTAGTTGGTGATGAAGAGGAGTTTGAGCTGCTCAAAATGACTCGGCATTTATTGGCTAATCTTCAGGAAAAAAACAGACTTCTAGCTGGTTATCATTGCCCCGCAGATAGTCGAATACAGTCTTTTTTGGATGATTATTTGGCTGATTGTGGTGTTGATATACCGCGACTGCCAACCAATGCATTGCAGCTAGAGCATCATGGTTTGGCTAGGACGCTTTCATTGCCTCCGGACCGAGATGATTTTTCTTCGGATATACTAGAGTCTTATCGTGTTGAACAGGGGGTCTTGCACAACCCGCGTAGTGACAGGCGAACAACAAAAGGGGTTTTCCATATCGTGGAAAATGGTTTGCCCATACCTAGTGATAAAAAATCAGTGCCAGTTTCAACTTTTGGGCATCTGCTTCAGCATGCGCTTAATCCTCCAGAGAGTTTTCTGGAGTTGCCTTTTTCTTCTTCTCAGTCTGACAGGGCACGCCTTTTTGTTTCACTCTTGCTTCGGCCTATTGTTGTTCCTGAAGTTCTAGGCGTTGTAAAAGAGCGAACCATGGAGACTCGTTTTTTTGTTCCGGGCAGTTTGGTTGCAAACCTTGATTTTGTGGAGTCTATATTTGGAAATGCTGGTGATCCTTACCTTGCTGAGAATGATGCAGCGCTAGATCCAGTTAAATGGACAGGACACACGGGATGCGTAATCCTTGCTCCGCATCTTGTTCAATTAACAAAAAAAGAACTCGGTCTTCCTAGGGTTTCGGATGCGACTGAAAGACAGAAACGGGATGGGATGTGCTGGGAAAGTGAAGGTGAGTTCTACAATGATGGTGGTGGGTTTAAGGTCGCATGCCGTAATTCATCAGGTGTTATGGTAACATTGATTGCTGACAACTATTTTGGCTACTGCAAGAAAGAAGTTAAAACTCAGATAAGTTTTTCAGCAAATCTTTTGGGTGGTGCGGAAGAGGAACATGCAGGTGGTGCAGTGGCTTATCCTAGTTATGACTTGGGGGAAGAATTTGCTTTCAGTGATTACAGGAAAGAAGTTGATCATACTTTTGAAGAAGTTTTAAGGGATTATAGTGATTTGCTGACGGTTCAGCCGGAGGGGTATGCTATTGATAAACGTTATTCAAATATTTGTTATTTACCTGAAAATTCACATTTTGTATTACGGGAGCAAAGGATTAGCTGGCAAAAAGATGAAGAGGAGCAATCTATTCGTTTAATTCCTGATACGACTTATATACTGCCGTCTGGTTATAAGGTTTCTATGGTTCGAAGATCTGTTGGAGGGCATTGGAGGTTGGTTGGGTCAGCTGCTGAGGGGGTTTTTTGCCATAAACCTTGTACAGTATCTGGGGGAGGGAAATCGGAAATTTCAAAATCTATTAGAGATGCAATACTTGCTGGCCCAGTGTTTGTTGCGGATTTTCAGCAGGATATTGATTATGCAGATGAAATCATTAAGAAAGATTACTCTGATAGATTTAAAAATCCGCCAGATCAAAAACGAGGTAGGAGTGTTTTGGATGAACGTCGTTCGCTTGGCTCAGTAATAAAATTACTTACTCCAAATCGCGAATATACTGATGAGTATAATGAATGGCTGCGGTCAATCCCTATGCATATAAGGGATTTGGTTTTTACCATTAAGCGTTTTTATAAATCTAGTTGGGATGGTGATTGGAAACAGTTTTTTTCTGTTGATACAGTTAATGGCCTTCCTGGGAAAGAGCTTAAATATAAGAGTCAAAAATTGGTTGCGCAGTATTTACGGATAGGTTTCACCGACAAGTCACTTTGGCGAACATTTACATTGCGTAAGGATTTCATTCCAGCTTCTAAAATTCAGAGAGAGGATGATATTTCTGCATCGACTGTGGTTGGGGTTGATAAGTTGAATTATTTAAAAGAATTTGAACATAGGCCTTCTGTTAAATTTATTTCAAACTGTGAATATCGTTTTTTTCAAAGACCTGATGATGCGATTCATAGGGGTTACGACAAGAAGGCTGAATCCGATTTTACGCGAGAGAATTTGTTTGCATCCAACTATCACCCGTTAACTAAGCATGAGGCGGAAGAAGAGGTTAATGATGCGCTTGAATTTGGTGAATATACTGCTGGTATTCAAAAGGTATTTAATGAATTTCTTGCTGTTGAAAATGATCGCGGTTTCATGTTGTCTACGGCAAGGCCCAGGATTGTCGATGGTAAACACACTAAGAATCCTAGGTATCTTCAAAATAGACCTGATGTTGAAGACAGGAAAAGTGGTTATCTTGCCGACTTAGGGACTCGGCTGTATCGACGTGTGCCGCTCGATAAAGCGGTACATGTTCCGGTTGATGCTGTTCTTGCGGGTCGAAGAAATAATCCCCCAAATCATGAAGCAGGTATTCGTGCGCTAGCAGTTTTTAGTCCTATTCATTATCAGCAATTACCAGAACTCTTCATGGACTTTGTGAGTTCGCTTACAGGTAAATCTCCTTCCACTACAGGTGCTGGATCAGAGGGGGCATTAACTAAGGGCCCGTTTAATGCCCTTTTGCCGGTGGTTGATTTGAATAACGCCCTTATTAGTTACATGGTAACTGGAGATGACTGCTTCAGTACAGCTGCAGGTTATATTGGTCCGAAATACCGTGTAGATCAGGATATAAGTTTGCTTATGCCAGAGATATGGGCGCGAATGTCAGAAGAAGAACGACGCGCTGGTTATCTTATTTCTGAAGGCTATCTTTCCAAGATTGAAGACTTTGAATATGAAGGAGAATCAATTCCTGCAAGTCGATTAGGTTATCGAATTACCCGCCGATTTGTCCTTGATTTTTTTGGTCGTGTTTTTACTAATCCAGATTCTGTGGTTCCTGAAGATATGCTTAAGCCTGAATTGCAAGGAATGCCTGACTACGTTGATGGAATTACAAATATTGTTGAGACGCAAAAGCGTATTGCTGATTTGTATTTTGATGACGGATCAGTGGAGAAGGCTATACCGCCATTAAAGGCATTGTTACATATAATGTCATATGGAAATTATGAAGGCAAAACTATCACAGATCCTGATATTAGGAGTTTATTTGATCCAGGCAAAGTTCTTCAGCAGTCGTGGTATAAGGAAAGGCTCGTATTAAAACAGGAAAAGGATTTCAGATACTTTACGAGGCAATATGAATATATTGAGGATTACTTGTCCAAAGATACTCATAAGGCTGAAGCAGGTCGGCTTGGCCTACAAGAGCGGCTCTCTGAGGTTAAATCTCAATTGGAGATAATCAAAAGTAGTGATTATTTAAAGTCTCTTGAAGGTACAATTGGTTGTGATGTTGCATTAAAAAACAACTCATAAATTAATATATACTGTTTTTAGTATTATTTCGCATGCAATCATCACGCTGTAAATGGAGTGTTTTTAAGAAGTGGCTCCTGAGCAGGGACTCGAACCCCGAACCTATTGGTTAACAGCCAACCGCTCTACCATTGAGCTACTCAGGAATACCGAGGGGCGGAAAAGTAGCTTTATGATACGCTGTTCGTCAACAGATTTTAGTAATTTATTTTATTAGTGGAAACTTGACTAGTTGTTCTCTGTGAGTCCTTCGATATGGCCTATGTCCTTTACTGGATCAAGTATTGAGAGTACGCCCTGAAGTAATTCTTGATCAATAGGAATTTCCGCCCATTTGCCCCAGTTTTGAACATTATCTGGATTCGCGCTACCTGCAATTGTTGTTGTTATGTCTGTATTTGCTACACAATACTGAACTGCTAATTGAGCTATATCAACACCGTGATTTGAGCAAAATTCTGAAGCTTTTTTACATGCATTGCGTACTCCTTCTGGTTCCTTATGCCAATTGGGTAATGAAGTATTTGTAAGGAGGCGTGCGCAGAAAGGTCCGGCGTTCATTATCCCTATATTTCTTTCATTAAGATATGAGAATAATTTTGAGAATCTTGTATTTTGCAAATGGTAGTTGTTATAGGATAGTACTACGTCGATATCTATTTGGTCGATGATGAAGGGAAATATTTTCATTGGATATCCTGAAAATCCAATATAGCGAACTTTTCCTTGATCACGTATCTTTTGTATTGCTGGAATTGTTTCATCAACAATCTGCTGCATCTTCACAAATTCTATATCGTGACAGAGTATAATATCTATATAATCCACTCCCATTCTATGTAAGCTAACGTCTATACTTTCGGCAACACGTTTAGCGGAAAAATCAAAATGATGAAGGTCATATCTTCCTAGTTTTGTTCCAAGTGTAAATGAATCCCTTGGTATATCTCGTAATACTTGACCTAACATTACTTCACTCATGCCGCGACCATAGAAAGGTGAAGTATCGATAAAATCCATTCCAAGATCTATGGCAGAGCGGCACGATCTGAGGGCTTCGTCAATGCTGATCCTTCTAAATTCTTGCCCCAAGGAAGAGGCCCCATAGGAAATTACTGGTAGTTCCAGTTCGGTTTTACCTAGCTTGCGTCGTTCCATATTATATTTCGTAAAACTTTTTAACTTTATCTGGGATTGTTACAGACCGTCCTGACTTAACATTAATAAGATAACAATCCAGATAGCCTTTGCTACATATTTTGCCGTTTTTTTTTCGGTTGATTTCGAATTACACATTTACGCCTCGATCAAAAAAGCTGCAAATTTGAGTAGTGACTGTAAATAAGTCATCTATTCGTAAGGGACGAATAAATTCTATATAAGATTTTTTGATTACCCAACTAAGCCCCATGTCTAAGAATGCTTGCATAGACATTTTATAGCATCTTTCCATTTGCTCGAATCTTGCAGCCAATACGTAGTCTAGATATCTGCTGGAATGAACATGTTGATTCATATCTATGTCGTCAGGTCGGACCTGTAGTTCGCTGGTAAATCTAGAGTAAATATTTTCCAATGGGCGTTGGAAAATATCTGCACTAAAGCGCTGTGTCGAACTAGATATTATGATTTTTACCTTTAAATTTTTGTGAACATTAACTTTGTGTGGCAAGCTGGTCTTGTGTGGCTGGGTAAGCTTGTGCATATTGCGTTAACAATTAATTATGAAGTTGGGTATCTGTAACGAGATTTTTGAGGGTTGGGCCATTGATGATTCAATTCGTTTTGTAGCTGAAACAGGTTATGATGCTATTGAAATTGCACCATTTACTTTAGCCCAATATGTAACTGAGGTTTCAAATGTTGAGCGTGAGCGAATTCGTAATCTTGCAATTGAGAGTGAAATTGAAATCTCCGCTATACATTGGGTTCTTATTAAGACTGAGGGTTTGTATATGACTCACACAGATTCGGTTATACGTAATAATACTTCCGACTATTTTTGCGAGCTGGTTAAGTTTTGCTCCGATTTAGGTGCTAAGAAAATTGTGGTTGGATCTCCTAAATTACGTAATCTTCTTCCAGGTGTGAGCTTCGAGCAAGCGTGGAGCTTGGCTATTAAAACTTTTACGCCGTCTATAAAGCTGGCTGAAGATATAGGAGTTACTATTTGTTTTGAGCCTTTAGCTCCTTCGGAAACTGATTTTATAAATACGGCAGAACAGGCTGTTGAATTTGTGAAGGAATGTGAGAGTGATGCGTTTAAGATTATTTTAGATGTTAAAGCAATGAGTTCTGAAGCTAAGTCTATTCCGGATATTATAAGAAGCTCGCATCCGTATTTTGATTATTTTCATTGCAATGATTCAAATCTAAAAGGCCCTGGATTTGGGGATGTTGATTTTTTGCCTATTTTTAGAGCCTTGAAAGAGGTCGATTATGATGGTTTTGCTTCAGTTGAGGTGTTTGATTTTGAGGAAGGGCCTGAAATGATCGCTAAAGATAGCTTGCGATATATGAAAGACGTTTTACGTCAGCTTAATTAATATTTTAAGATCGTTGCTGTAGTTCATAATTAAGAAATGATAAGCAGTATATAGCAGCAGTTTCACTTCTTAGTACAAGTGGGCCTAGAGTGATCGGAAGAGCTGTGGTTCGGATGACGTTGATTTCTGCTGGCGTGTAATCTCCTTCAGGGCCTATCCAAATCGAAATTCTATCTGGGATTCTATCATTTTCAGTGTGAAATGAATCTATATATTCTCTAGGGTGCTTAGCGTCAGATTGTAATGTGGCAATCAACGATATTTCAGAATTATGTGAATCTTTTATCGCTTGGTTAGGTTTCATAGGTAACTCTAGTTTAGGTATCCAAGCGGAGCCGCATTGTTTAATTGATTCAATACATACGGATTTCCATTTTTCTACTTTGCTTGCTGATTTTGTGTTATCCCAGTCTGGAACAGATCTTTCGGACAGTACTGGTACTATTCGGCTAGCTCCAAGCTCAGTTGCTTTTTGGATTATCATATCCATTGTTTTACCTTTTGTAACCGCTTGGTATAGGGTTATTTCAAAACTAAGAGGAGGTATGTTGTTTTCCTGAATTACATTTAGTGTTGTAGATTCGCTTCGTACTGTTGAAGCCTCACATAATAACTCTTTACCTTCTCCGTTAAGCACAATCGCTCTGTCGCCTTCACGTATTCGTAGAACGGATCTTGCGTGTTTTGCCTCGGCTTTATTTAGTGAAAGAGGGCGATTATGAATTTCTGATGGAGGGATGAAAAAACGATGCATATATAATCAACTAAAAAACTTTTTTGCCTTTTCAAAAAATGACCCACGTATTGGATTTACTTTGTCATCACAAAGCTCACTGAATTCAGTTAATTTCATTTTCTGTTCTGAGTTTAGTTTTGTTGGGACTTCTACAATTACTCGAATATGGAGATCCCCATGCCCATAGCCTTGAATATTTTTCACTCCTTTTTCTCTTAGTCTCAATATAGTTCCAGACTGAGTTCCTGCTGGAACGTTAATTTTTGCTTTTCCATTAAGCGTTGGAACTTCTATTTCAGATCCAAGTGTTGCCTGAATGAAGCTAATAGGTACCTCGCAAAGAAGATCGTCGCCATCTCGTTCAAATATTTCATGTTCTCTAACATGTAAGACGCAGTACAAATCTCCAGACTTTCCTCCTTGAATTCCAGCTTCTCCGTTACCAGATGATCTAAGTCGAGCACCAGTATCAACACCAGCTGGTACGCGTATGGTTATTTTGCTGGTTTTTTTTGTTCGGCCATTGCCGTTGCATTTGGTGCAAGGTTTATCAATTTTGCTGCCTGTGCCTTGGCATCTAGGGCAGGTTTGTTGCACGCTAAAAAAGCCTTGAGATTGAATAATTTGCCCCTGTCCGTCACACGTGCTGCATTTAACGTTTTGTCCTCCATCAGCGGCTCCGCTGCCTTTGCAGTGACTACATGAATCAAGCTTATGTATGTTTATTTTTTTTTCGCAGCCTTTAACAGCTTCTTCGAATGTTAACTCCATATCATAGCGAAGATCGGACCCTCGATTAGAGCTCCTTGAACGCTGGCTGCCTCCGAACAGATCTTCGAAAATACTGCCACCGTTTCCGCCTCCACCTCCACCGAATACATCTTTAAATATGTCAAACGGATCATGAAAGCCTCCCCCGCGACCGGATCTTGAGCCAGGGCCAAAAGCGGCATGTCCGAATTGATCATACTTAGATCGCTTTTCGGGATCGCTTAGTACTTCATATGCTTCACTTATTTCCTTGAATTTATCCTCGGCTGACTTGTCGCCTTGATTTTTATCTGGATGGTATTTAACCGCAAGTTTTCGGTAGGCTTTCTTTATTTCATCTTCAGTTGCGCCTTTTTTAATTCTTAGTAAATCGTAGTAATCTGCTTTGGCCATTATTCTTCTTCGTTTTCTTTTGTTGCTGTTTCAGATGCGGTTGCAACAATCACGGATGCGGGGCGAACTAATCTTTCTTTGAGTTGATAGCCTTTGCGAAGTTGCTCAATCACTGTGCCTTCTGGCGCTTCGTTAGTTTCTTTGCGAGAAATAGCTTCATGTAGGGATGGGTTGAAGATTGTTCCGTTTGCGTTTATTTCGGTAAGACCTGCTTCTTCTAGAGTTCTTTTAAGTTGGCTGTGTACCATCTCAATTCCGGTTTTAAGTGAGTCTATAGTATTTTCGCATGAAGAGTTTGTTGCTGTGATTGCCATATCAAAACTATCCATGGTAGGTAGGATTTGTTCTATTAGAGACTCGTTAGCATAGCGAATAGCATCTTGTTTCTCTTTGGCTAGTCGTTTCCTTAGATTATCGGTTTCAGCTACTTGTCTCAAGAGTCGCTCGTAATATTCTTCAGATTTCGATGCTTTCAGTCGAAGTTCTTTTAATTCATCTGGAGACGGAGGTGGGGCTTCTTCTGCTTCTTCCCTTAATTCCTCTCCAGCAGGCAGAGGTGCGCTTATTTCTTCATTTACTTGTGTTCGGTCTGTAGTTTCCATCGACTTTCCTTCTTTAGTCGAAAGGCTTTCTGACTTCTTTGTTTTCAGTTCTTTATTTTTTTCTTCCTTGCTCATGTATCCACCAGAAACACCGGTAGATCTATTTTACACGACCTGTAAAATCAGAGCAACAATCTAGAAAGATTAACATAAATGATGTCTTGTTTGCATCGATAGGCCATAATCACTATATTTGTCCCTTAATATTTAATGGAAGAAAAATCCAAAAAAGAAGTTCATCCTCAAGCAAGAGATTATTTTGATAAAGGTATAGCTGCCTTGAGGAAAGATAACCTGGATTATGCCTCTAAGCTCTTTGGGCAAGCCTTGAAAAAGGAGCCTGGCTTTTTTGAATGCAGAGAAGCATTGCGTCTTAATCAATTCAAAAGCTCTGAAAAGAAAAGCCGGTTTTCAAAAATTTTCAGAAAAACTACTTCCTCGTCACTTATACCAAAGGCTCAATTAGCTTTAAGGAATAATCCTGTTGAGGCAATAGAAGTTGCTGAGCAAATTCTTTGTGAAGATCCATATAGTGTGATTGGTAATAAACTTTTGGGGGAGGCAGCTACTCTTGCTAATTTCCCTAAGACAGCTTTATTTGCATGGGAGTTGGTGATGAAGCAATTGCCAGGCGATAAATATAATACTATTAAATATTGTGATGCACTTGTTGGGGTTGGGGAATTGGCTAAAGCTGATGAATGCTGTTCTGAGCTTGCTAAATCTTATCCTGAGGATCTTGATGTTTTGCAGTTGTCCAAAAATTTATCAGCGCGGCTAACTATGTCTGTTGGGGGTTATGATAAGGTTGTAGCGGGCGAGGCAGATTATCGAGAAGTACTTAAAAATGAGTCGGAAGCTGTTTTGCTTGAGCAGGAGAATCGGCGATCTGAACAAGAGTCTACTGCTGAGAGTCTTATAAATGAATACGAGCAACGTTTGGAAAATGATGGAAATAATTTAAAGCTAATCCGCTCTCTCGCAGAACTGTACGGTCGAAAGAAAGATTTTAAACGTTCGATTGAGTACTATGAGTTGTTTAATAGGACTAATCTTCGATCCGATGCTGCTGTGGACAGGGCAATAATTAAAGCTAAGCTCAGTATTTATGACCAAAATATAAAGTCAGCGCATAATGAGAAAGCTGAACAACTGAAAGCTGAACGTAATGCTTTCGAAATTGATCAAATTCAGAAATTAAGTGATGCTTACCCATCGGATTTGTCTCTTCGATTTGAATTGGGAGTCCTTCAGTTTAAGGCTGATGATTTACAATCAGCAATAAAATCTTTTCAGCGGGCGCAAGAAAGCCCTCACAGAGAAATTGCAGCTTTAACTTATCTTGGCCAATGTTTTTCAAAGCGTGGAATGAATGATATGGCAGCCCGTACTCTTCAAAATGCTCTCGATAAGAAGGAGGTAATGGATAATGAAAAAATGAATCTTTTTTATCAGTTAGGATGCGTGCTTGATGAGATGGGAAAAAAGGAAGACTCGATCGAGCAGTTTAAGCAAATTTATGAACGAGATATTGATTATAGGGATGTCGCTAATCGTGTTGACGCATATTACATGAATTCAAACTGAAGACTATTTGCTTAATAAATATGAAATCAATGACGGGTTATGGTTGTGGGGAGAGTGTTAGCAAAGGGGCTAAGATATTTGTAGAATTAAGTTCAGTTAATCGCCGCCAAGTAGAGGTTGCTTTAAGTCTCCCTAGTGAAATTGAAGCATTAGAACCGGAATTAAGAAAAATATTATTAGCTTCAGTGTCTCGCGGCAGAGTTTCAGGCAGGGTTACTTTAGAGAGGCCGACGGGAAAGGCTAATAGGGATATAATTATTAATGAAGCTCAAGCAACTGTATATAAAACAGCCTTAAGAAAGCTTGCAGATGAGATAAAGGTAAATAATGATATTTCATTAGAATCGCTCCTCCGGTTACCAGGCGTATTGGAAACTGTTGATAAAAGAATTAGATCATCGTCTTTGCTGCCGGCTTTGAAAAAGGCTTTAAAACAAGCATTAAGCCAACTTCAATT
>JAYZHR010000224.1:0-8928 GCA_036166355.1 Verrucomicrobiota bacterium
ATTATAATGATGTATATTTCAATTATAATTTCATTGTTTATTTATTATCTACAATAAGGATTGAAACGTTTAAACAACGTAGCCAAATTGAGTGCACGGAATAAAAGTGGATTCTCCTCACGAGCAATATTTAAAAAGATCCGCCGGAAAAAGATTAATCCAAACTTCACCGGATCCAAATTTAACAATGGTCGTTGTTATTCCGTGCTACAATGAACCAGATCTACTTGGAACACTTCAGAATCTAGCTCAATGTGATCAACCACATGGTGAAGTAGAAATAATTATAGTCATCAATAGCTCTTACAGTTGCGTTTCAACAATTAAAGAACAAAATCAAAAATCACAGGATCAAGTATTTAAGTGGCTGAAATCAACTAGTGATAACTGGCTAACAATTCACCTACTTCATCTCCCAAACTTACCGAAAAAAAGTGCAGGAGTAGGATTAGCTCGGAAAATTGGTATGGACGAAGCATTGCGACGCCTAGCAGATTCTAACCAAGCAGAAAAAGGACTACTTATTTGCTATGACGCGGACTGTCGATGCGCACCTAACTATTTCACCAGCATTGAAACACATTTTTCAACCCGCCCTAAGAGCCCGGGAACAAGTATTTATTTTGAACATCCACTTAATACAGACGAAATGAATAATCGTGGCTTTGGAAAACTTGGTCAGTCTATTAGTCGAGATGAATTTGAAGGAATAGCTGCTTATGAACTGCATCTTCGCTATCATGTTCGTGCACAGAAATACATTAACTTTCCATACGGATTCCAAACAATTGGATCTGCTATGGCAGTACAAGCCTGGGCATATGTAAAGCAAGGAGGCATGAATCGCCGCCAAGCTGGAGAAGATTTTTATTTTCTTCAAAAAATCAGCTGGTTAGGACAAATAACCGAACTGTCTAATACAAGCGTATACCCCTCTCCTCGAATATCTGACCGAGTACCATTTGGCACTGGCAAAGCCATCAGCAGATTCATCAGATCAAAAGAACAAACAAGCTATCCACTTCAAGCCTATCTTGATATAAAATGGCTCATTCAGCAAATTGAAACCCTCTGGGAGGACGGTCATTTTCAAGAGAAACCACCAATACCCTTATCAAATTTTTTAGGGAAAAAATTCCTAAAGGACGTTATTCCAGAGATTCGTAAAAACTCAACTGATCGAAAAAAATTCCGCAAACGATTCTTTCGATGGCTGAACGCCTTCCAACTAATGAAATACCTTAATAGGTCAAAAAATGAATACTACGGTTCGAAGAAAATTGAATTTGAAGCCCAAAAATTACTAACAGAATTAAGTTTGCGCGAAGAAATTCATAATACTGCAGAACTGCTAAAACAATATAGGCAACTAGACTGCAATTTTATCAATTCAATATCAACTCAAACGGATAATTTAAAAGCTAAAAAATTATCTGCCTCTTAGCTTTGTAGCTCTTTCCTGTAACCACACAAGATCATCATTCCGCATGTTGCTATGCGCATGATTACCCCAGTGGCCTTCATTAGTTCGGGCAATAAGCTCCTTCGTATCTCTACCTATCCATTTGCGTACTTTAGTAGATCCATCCATGTATCCCAATGCTGCTGTACCACTGTGATGACCAGCAGGCACATGATAAAAATTCTGCTTCATATTAAGCCCAAAAAATGGCCGACATAAACTTACCGGATGAACCTCAATAAAAGTGAAAATCTCTGCTGGACCTCGAGCTGAATCCGACATTTTTAAATAAGATTGATAACGAGAATTAGGTTGATTTCGATATGCCGGTTCACCACGACCTCGTGACGTATCCCAACCAACAAAACTATTAAGCGCATAACTTCTGAGGCGAGGCATCTCATTCCTACCAACTTTTACGGTACTCTTGTCAGCCGGACAGCGATAAACTCCCTTAGTCCGAATATACTGACCAAATAAAGATAAACGCTTATCGATTAACATCTCTGGCTTCATAGCATCCTCTGGGCGGGAAGAAAAAACACCTCCAACCCATGTTTTTCGAACGAGTCCATTACCGTTGTGTACAACACGGTCATCATTATCATCAGCATACAATTGCATCATAATTCCAAGCTGTTTGAAGTTACTCAGACAAACAGTTTGAGTTGCCTTGGTTTTTGCATTAGCCAAAGCTGGTAAAAGTAAGCTTGCTAAAATTGCAATGATTGCGATCACTACAAGAAGCTCAATTAAAGTAAATCCACTTGCTTTATTTTTTATAATCATTTTTCACACTCCATTGCCTGATTGATGCAATACTTAATACAAACCACATACTATACTGACACAGAGGCAAAAAATACCTCTAGGTTTGGCGTTTGCAACAAGTAAAAACCAAAAAAATAGCAATCAAGCCGGTTTAGACCGCTTATCAATTTGATCAAGAGCCCATTTGGCATGCTCAGAAATGAGTGATTCCTGATCTTTCTGGACACGTTTTAGAGCTGGAATTGCCTTATTATCACCAATATTACCAAGAGCCACGCATACGTTTCTTAAGAAACCACGGCGCTTTGTTCTTTTTATAGGGGTATTGCGAAATTTTGCCCGAAATCCATCTTCGTCCAAAGATAGTAATTCTATTAAATCTGCTTGATCTAGATCATCTCTTCGATGTTGAGCCATAAGACGCCCTTTACCTGCAAACCGATTCCATGGACAGGCAGCCAAGCAGTCATCGCAGCCATATATTCGATTGCCAATCATCGATCGAAACTCTAATGGGATAGCATCCTTCAACTCGATAGTTAAGTACGAAATACAACGACGAGCGTCCAATACAAACGGCGAGGTAATAGCTTGAGTCGGGCAGATATCAATACAATCAGAACACTTACCGCAACGATTATGTTCTGGCACATCCGGCTCAATTGTAGCCGTAGTTATAATTTCAGAGATAAAAAACCAATTACCAAGTCTACGGCTTATCAGATTGGTATGTTTACCGACAAATCCCAAACCAGCACGCTGAGCAAGATCTCGCTCAAGAATTGGCCCGGTATCAACGTACCAAAGGGATTGCGTCTTATCGCCAGCAATAGTCTGCAAATAACTAGTCAACTTAACAAGCGCTTGTCCAATAGAATCATGATAATCTGAATAGCGAGCATAGCGAGCGATAAGACCTGAGTTAGGAGCATCTTCAGCAGCAGGCTTATCCTCATAACTAGCAGCTAGTGTCACAACAGAGCGTGCATTCTCTAGAACTAAATTCGGATCAACACGCTTATCTGCATTGCGTTTCATCCATCCCATTGATCCGTGCCTTTGATTATCAATCCAATCAAGAAAATGAGGAGCACTATCTGGTGGATTAGCATTAGTGAAACGACAGTCGTCGAAACCCAATTCCAATGCCCGCTGACGGATCGCCGCCTTCATCAGTATTTTCGATTTATAACCCGCCTAAACTGATCAAATATAAGTTGAGCAACTTCTTTGGCTGAACGGTACTCGGTATTCACTAACATATCAGATCGACTATAGGCAGATTTACGTTCCTTCATAAGGTCAACAATAAGTTGTTTGGGATTCTCTGTTTGCAAAAGAGGTCGATGCGATTGATCCTTAACACGCCGCCATATAGATTCAGAAGAAGCCCAAAGGCAAAAAACCATAGAATACTTTTTCATAGTATCCATATTAGAATGATCGACAAGCAAGCCTCCGCCAGTCGCTATGACAGTGTTTTTACGATTTGCCAAAAGCTTAACCACATCACGTTCGTAGCGGCGAAAAGCATCCTCACCGTGCTCTTGAAAAATTCGAGGAATACTCATCCCAACATGATCTTCAATAAGTTGGTCAGTATCCAAAAACTCAAAGCCACTAACCTTGGCTACGACCCGGCCAACTGCCGTTTTACCGCAACCCATAAAACCAGTTAGAGCAATATTTTGGATTTTTCTATCCTCATCCACGCAGCAAACATACAACAATCCGAATTATGTTGCCCGACTTTTTAACCTGAACTCGACCATTCGTTCGTTCACAAGTAAACTGAAAGCGTGTTTAGGCCGTGTATTGACCTGCATAATGGCAGGGTTAAGCAAATCGTTGGAAGCTCAATAGACGAGGACCAACCAGATTCACTGCGTACTAATTTCATCTCAGAACAATCGCCGGCTTGGTTTGCAGAAAAATACCGACGAGATAACCTGAGTGGCGGACACATCATCAAACTTGGACAGGGAAATGATGAGGCAGCCCATGAAGCACTGAGCGCTTGGCCCGGCGGTTTACAAATAGGAGGTGGCATTACTGCCACAAACGCTTCAGATTGGATTAATGCAGGCGCCTCTCATGTTATTGTCACCTCATGGCTCTTTCAAGGAGGGGAAATTGATATGTATCGACTCCATGAGCTTAACGAAAAGGTCGGACAATCAAGACTTGTTATCGACTTGAGCTGCAGAAAGCTAGATCAAGATTATTTTGTTGTTACAAACCGCTGGCAGACTTTTACTGATACTCGGATAAATGCAGAAACGCTCGACCTACTAGCTAATTATTGTGATGAATTTCTCATACATGGCGTTGACGTAGAAGGGCTCAGTGAAGGGATTGATGAAACCCTAGTCCAGCTCATTGCCGATTATTCCCCAATCTCAGCCACTTATGCTGGTGGAGCCCGCTCACTAGCAGATCTTTATCGTGTTAGCGAAATTGGAAAGGAGCGCGTGCATCTAACTATCGGTTCTGCACTAGATATTTTTGGTGGCAGCGGTGTAAAATATAGCGATGCCGTTAAGTTCAATCAGGAACAAACCAAAGACTAAAAAACTCCGCTAAATATTTAGCGGAGTTTTTGATGAATTAAATAGAATCTTATTTTACACCAAACTTGTGAACAGTAGTCTGCGTGTATTTTTCCTTAGGGCGTAAAACCGTACTAGGGAAATGAGGCTGATTAATCGAATCCGGAAAATGCTGAGTTTCCAAGCAAAACGCGTTACGAAATTCATATTTCCAACCACCTTTACCAACTTCCGTGCCATTAAGATAGTTACCTGTATAAAACTGAATACCAGGCTCAGTAGTAAAAATTTCAAGGATCCGACCCGACGATTCTTCCTCAACACGAGCCGCCAAACTAAGCTCCCCAAATTCGATTTTGTTCAAACAATAGTTATGATCATACCCACCCGGCTCTCCAGCTAACTTATCTATTCTAGCACCAATCTTAGTAGGATTAAGAAAACTCATTACTTCATCAACTTTGAGTATTTCCCCGGTTGGGATACCAGTCTTATCTACCGGAGTATAGTGACTGGCATTAAGATACAATAAATGATCGAGAATCGCACCTTTACCTGCCAAGTTCCAATAAGCATGATTAGTAAGGTTAACAGGCGTAGCCTTATTGGTTGTCGCAAGATAATCAATTCTCAACTCATCATTATTTGTAAGTGTATAAGTCACTTTCATCTTAAGCTCACCAGGATAACCCTCCTCACCATCCAGACTAGTGTAACTAAAAGCTACAGCTTTTCCCTCTTTGTTTCGAACCTCGCGGGCAGACCAAATTTTCTTATCGATACCTTCCACCCCTCCATGTAAGTGATTTGGATCATTATTAGTTGCCAAAGTGTACTCATTGCCATCAAGCGTAAACTTCCCACGGGCAATACGATTAGCTACTCGGCCGGTAGTAACCCCAAAATAAGAATGCCCATCAAGATAATCTTCTAACTTATCATGTCCTAATACGATATCCCCCAATTTGCCATTTTTATCTGGCACATGCATTTCTGTTAGCATGGCGCCATAAGTAATAATTTTGGCCTGCAACCCGTTTTTGTTTGTCAAGATATAGGCATCAACCTTTTTGCCGTCCTCAGTTTTTCCAAATACTTCTTTTTTCACAGAACCCTTGTTTTTCTTTTTTGCGGCAAAAGCCGATTGCTCGATTGACGCGCCGGCAAGAAGAAATGCCGCCACAAAATATGCTATAGTTTTCTTCATGATGCTGACATTTATTCCACGATTTAACGCGGTATGAAGTCAAACACGTTTCTATGTGGCTGCCAGTCTAGTGTCAATGCCATTCGCAACCCTGTTACGTAGTTAAAGAAAAAAACGAGAACCAATAAGGTTCCCGTTTAACAAAAAAATGTACTTATCTATTAAGTGAGCGTGATTTGATCACCTTCCTTAAGAGTCACAATCGCTTTTTTCCATCGAGCGGTACGCCCCTCATGACGTGTTCTTTTACGGCGCAGCCGACCATTTACATTCATAGTATTAACTCGATCCACCTTCACCTTGAAAAGAATTTCTACTGCTCTACGAATATCGTTTTTATCAGCAATCGAATTCGCTACAAGGTGAACTTGCTGTCGTATAGCAGCCTTGGTTCCTTTTTTCTTAGCAGCCAATTCGGCCATCTCATCACAGCGCTCCTGCACTGCCATAACCTTCTCGGTTAAACGCACGGTTTTTATAACATCAAATGGGCTCATCTTGGTTACTTAGTCAAACGTTGTTCAAATTTCTCATAGCCATCTTTGGTAAAGACTAGCAAATCCGGCCAAAGTATATCATAGGTGCTTAAAGAATCACTCGTGGTGGAACGAACTCTCGATATATTCCGCGCAGAAAGTGCAACATTACTATTGGCTTCCCCTGTCACAAGCACAGCACTCGAATACTGCCCCTTACCTCGATTCTTGGAATCAACACCTATCGCATTAAGCGTCTTAACTAAATCCGCTGTTGCTGGTTTTTCAATATTAAGCCCATCAAGTATAAGCACCTCTCCACCCTTGACTCGTTCTGTAAACGCCTTCCGCACAGCAAGATCACGAACTTTTTTATTTAGCTTCTTTATATAAACACGAGGCTTCGGACCATGAGCAACACCTCCGCCACGCCAAATTGGATTACGCTTTTGTCCTACACGTGCTCGACCGGTTCCCTTTTGTCTCCAAGGTTTTTTACCGCTTCCGGAAACTTCAGCTACAGTCTTAGTGCTAGCAGTACCTGAACGCTGAGCGGCATTATACGCAACTACCGCTTCATGCACTGCTTGGTGACCTTTATCGTCATCAACCGGAGTAAACTTGGCTTCCAATTCGCCTTGATCGGCACCTGTTGCGTTCTTAATTATTAATTTCATTATTACAACCTCCGAGCTGGTTTATTTTTTTTGCTTTGGCTTTTTCTTAGCCTCACGGATGACGACATAATCACCATTTGCTCCCGGAATAGCGCCCTTGACAAGCAGCAGATTATCCTCGGCATGCACCTTAATAATCTTCAAATTTTGAACAGTTCTATTGGCTTGCCCCATGTGCCCAGGCATTTGCTTTCCTTTGATAACATAACCCGGGGTTGAACCTGCCCCTATGGAACCCGGACGTCGTCGCCAACCGCCTGAACCATGTGATCCACGACCACCACCAAAGTTCCAGCGCTTCACTACCCCTTGAAAACCACGACCTTTAGTCTTCCCTATTACATCAACATGATCTCCCACCTCAAATACATCTACACCGATAGAGTCACCTTGATTAACTTCGAGAGAAAAATCACGAAATTCCTTGATCTTACGAACTGGATTAATAGCACGATCCTCCCATGCCTTTCTGTTCGTCAAACGATCCTTACCCTTTACGCTACGAGCCGGCGAGCGAGAAACATAATTCTCCTCTCCGTTATGCGCCTTGAGATGGCCGCGCTTAGCCAAATTGAGACGATGCTCTTTTTGTGTATCAAATCCCAGTTGCACAGCCTCATAACCATCCTTTTCAACAGTCTTACGCTGCAAAACATAGTTAGGGCCTGCTTGAACAACAGTCACACTAACAGCTTGCCCGTCCTCAGTATAAACACGCGTTTGACCTAATTTTTTTCCTAATAATCCAACCATGACTGCTTAAATTTTAATGGTAATATCGACACCTGCGGGCAAGTTTAATTTTTTTAACTCGTCCACGGTTTTGGCCGTAGGTTCCATGATATCAATAAGGCGCTTGTGCGTACGCTGTTCGAAGGACTCTTGCGCCTTCTTGTCAACGTGAGGAGAACGCCCAACGGTAAAACGTTCAATTCGAGTTGGAAGCGGAATAGGACCCGCAACCAATGCCCCGGTTCGTTTCACCGTCTCAACGATGTCGCCAGCTGATTGATCAATGACACGATGATCATATGCCTTTAGGCGAATTCTTATACGGTTCTTTGGCATGATTAATTCTCTTATTAAGTACGTGCAGGTTCCTTAGTGCTCCCACTGATTACTTCCTCAGCAATACTGCTAGGCACTTCTTCAAAACTAAAAGGCTCCATAGAATATGAAGCGCGACCTTTGGACAAAGAGCGTACCGCAGTAGCATATCCAAACATCTCAGCCAATGGCACTTCACAGGCTAGAGTACAAATTTGTTTAGTATCCATCTCCATTCCCAAAATCTTCCCGCGGCGACGATTCAAATCACCCATAACATCTCCTTGAGATTCTTCTGGAGTCACAACTTCCACTTTCATTATCGGCTCCAGAAGTACCAAATTGGCCTTCTTACAGGCTTCCTTAACGGCAAAAATACCAGCCATCTTAAAAGCTAGCTCATTTGAATCCACCTCGTGGAATGATCCATCAACAACCTCAACTTTAACATCGACAAGAGGATAACCAGCTAACACACCCCCGGAGATAGCTTCACGAATACCAGACTCAACAGCGTTGTGATACTCCTTTGGTATAACACCACCAACAATCTTATTTTCTATCTCGATTCCCTTACCTCGCTCGCTAGGAGCGATATTTATCACCGCATGACCGTACTGCCCACGACCTCCAGACTGACGAACAAATTTACCTTCACCCTCAGCCGCTTGGGTAATAGCCTCGCGATAGGAAATCTGAGGTGCCCCAACAGTAGCCTCCACTTTAAATTCACGAAGCA
>JAYZHR010000225.1:0-13122 GCA_036166355.1 Verrucomicrobiota bacterium
ATAACCTTACCATGTACATCGGTTAATCGAAATTCTCGTCCTGCATGTCGATAATTAAACTGCTCATGATCAAATCCTAGCATAGCCAACAGAGTCGCATGAAAATCGTGAACGTGCATCCGATTCTCCTCAGCTCTAAACCCAAACTCATCTGTTGCACCATAGACCGTACCACCCTTAACCCCTCCCCCAGCCATCCACATCGTAAATCCATGATGATTATGATCCCGACCATTAATCTTGCCTGCGTTTGCACCAGGCGTAGGTAATTCGACAGTAGGGGTTCTTCCAAATTCCCCGCCCCATAACACTAAAGTTTCCTCGAGCAAACCACGTTGTTTAAGGTCTTGTAACAATGCACCAATTGCTTGATCACATTGCCCCGCGAGGCGCCGATGATTAACCTCTATGTCATCATGATTATCCCAAGGCTGACCACTGCCATGCCAAACCTGAACAAATCTGACTCCACGCTCTACTAATCTTCGAGCAATCAGCAGCTGTCGAGCTTGTGTCCCTTTACCATAAGATTGCCGAATATGTTTAGGCTCACGATTAACATCAAAGGCATCAGCAGCTTCCATTTGCATTCTATAAGCCAGCTCGAATGACTGAATCCTAGCTTCAAGCTGAGCATCCTTTTGACGCTTAGCAGCATGTCGGCGATTAAGTAATTGGATAAAATCCAACTGTCGCCTTTGTTCTTCTAATGAAAGATTACGATTCTTTATATGTTCAATAAGTTTTTCAACAGAAGTGTGGCGAGTATTAATATGCGTACCCTGATATATACCCGGCAAAAAACCAGACTGCCAGTTCTGAGACTCTTGAATAGGATAACCTGGGCACATTGATATAAAACCTGGCAAATTTTGATTTTCACTTCCAAGGCCATAAGTAACCCACGAACCCACACTTGGCCGAATCAATCTAGCCTCACCACAATTCATCAACATTAAGGAAGGCTCATGATTTGGAATATCAGCATGCATTGATCTAATTACGGCAATATCATCAATACATTTGGCTGTATTCGGAAACAACTCGCTAACCTCAATCCCGCTCTGGCCATACTTCTTAAATTTAAAAGGACTTGGAAATGCTGCACCTGTTCTTCGCTCGGTACGCAAATTCTTCATTGGCAATAATTTTCCAGCATATTTTTCAAGCACCGGTTTAGGATCAAAAGTATCAACATGAGAAGGGCCTCCATTAAGGAATATATGAATAACTCTCTTTGCTCTTGGTATAAAATGTGAACGCTTAACCGCTAAAGAAGAATCGCCCAGCAGATTGGAATTATCTGAAAGGATTGACCCCAATGCCAATCCTCCCATACCCACTCCTGAACGAGAAAGGAATTCACGACGAGTCAAAAAACTATCACTCAATTTTTGAGAATGATGCTGTGCCACTGAGAAAAAAATACTCCTCAAAACGAATAAGCGCTACACGAAAATTCACTCCAAAATATTGGACTATTGCCAGTTGAGAAGGATAATGATTGAATTTGCGAAATGTTAACTGTGATTCGACTCACTCAAATAGTCCTAACTTTAGCTGCATTTACAAACTTAGGCATTAAACAAGCTCAAGCAGCGAACAATCATCCGAACATATTATGGATTACAAGCGAGGATAATGGCGCTCACCTCGGATGCTATGGTGATTCTTATGCCGTAACACCAAATCTGGATCAATTGGCAAAACGAAGCCTTCGCTACACCAAGGCTAGCTCCACTGCACCAGTGTGCGCCCCAGCAAGAACAACGATTATTTCAGGCATATACCCTCCAGCAACTGGATCTGAACATATGCGCAGCATGTCGCATTTACCAAAGGGCTTCAAAATGTATCCTGCCTATCTCCGGCAACAGGGATATTACTGCACCAACAACTCAAAAAAAGACTATAACCTGAGAGAAGATGGAGATGTTTGGCACGAAAGCAGCAGAGATGCACACTGGAGAAATCGACCGGAAGGCAAACCTTTCTTTGCTGTATTTAATCATACAGTTAGCCACGAAAGTCAGATTAGAAATAAGATCTCACTATCAAACCAAATTCACGATCCTGCTAAAGCCCGTATCCCTGCCTATCACCCTGACGCCCCAGAAGTGCGAAAAGACTGGGCTCAGTATTATGATCGCATCACCATGATGGACAAACTTGTTGGTAAAACACTTAAAGAGCTAAAAGACGCAGGCCTAGAAGAAGACACTATTATTTTATATTACGGCGATCATGGATCAGGAATGCCAAGGAATAAGCGATGGCCATACTTTTCCGGATTAAATATTCCCTTTATCGTGCATGTCCCTGAAAAATATAAAAGCCTCGCCCCAAAAGATTATAAGTCAGGAGGAACCAGTGATCGCCTAATAGGTTTTATCGATCTCGCTCCAACAGTGCTCAGCTTGGCCGGAATTAAACCACCTTCTCATATGCAAGGTCATGCATTCATGGGGAAACACATTGATAGCGCACCAGAATTTAGCTACGGATTCCGAGGACGCATGGATGAGCGATATGACATGGTACGAACAGTTTTTGATGGAAGATATGTCTATATTCGAAATTACATGCCACATAAAATTTACGGCCAATTCATAGCATACATGTTTAAAACACCAACCACTCGCATTTGGCATGATATGTATCACTCCGGTAAACTCAATGAAGTACAATCTAAGTTTTGGGAAACCAAACCGGCAGAAGAATTATACGACTTAAAAAACGATCGAGACGAAGTCAATAATCTAGCTAAATCAAAAAAACACGCCGAGATCATTAAGCGAATGCGCCGGGCTCATGTTAAATGGGTTAAGAATATTCGCGACATTGGATTCCTGCCAGAAGCAGAAATTCATTCCCGCTCACAAAAGGACTCCCCCTATGAAATGGGCCATGATTCAAATCGCTATAATCTTGATAAGATTTTGCAAGCTGCCAATACCGCCACACGGCCCGGTAAAAAGAACACTGAGAAATTACCTGAACTAATGAAAAGTAAAGACAGCGCAATTCGATACTGGGGAGCAATGGGATATCTTATTCGAGGCAAAAACGGGCTAAGAAAAGGCCGCGAAATTCTACTCAAAGCACTAGAAGACAACTCCCCAAGCGTAAGAATTATAGCAGCTGAATCTCTTGGCAGATATGGAAATAAAAAAGAATCCAAACTCGCAGCTGACCTATTGATTAAATACGCCGATCCAGAAGTAAACGGCATCTCACTTTCGATGCTTTCACTTAATGCTATTGACTATTTAGATGAAAAGGCAGCCCACCATAAAGAAACCATCTCCAAACTGCCTAAACTAGATCCAAATGCCGACCCAAGGACTCGCAATTACGCAGGCAATTTAATTGGAAAAATTATACAAGATCTAAAGTAAGGAATAATTGAAAAGTCTGAAGTTTAAATTAAACCAATGATTTTCTTGAAAACCTCAATACCAACCAAGGTATAAAAAACAAAATAGTAGCGGACAACTTAAAGAATCCCATCAATTGATAATTTATAAGTTTCGCATCATATTCAAACTTATCTAAATCTGGAGAGCCAATACCAATAAATTTCGCATGAACTGTAATTACAAGTTGTTCAAAAAGGAACAAACCTGTTGACCAAACCATTAAGATGGCAAAAGAAACAATCAGGCAACGAAAAACTATTCTTTCTAATTTTCGAAACAATTCAGACTCAATTGGCTGCATCAAACCAAACTACGCCTAGTCAACTGATCCTCAAGCTGAAAAAACCTCAAGCAGGCGATAAATCCCAAAGCCCAAGTTGGCAATCATGCAAATTTGGATTATTAATGAGCCATGCAATTCACTAGGAAACTCTTATTCACTTTATTAATTGCAGCGTATTCCGTAACACCGCATTTATTCGCATCAAAAGCACCTAATATCGTACTCGTTATTACTGATGATCAAGGCTACGGACCCATTGGTAAACATGGACACCCGTGGATACGCACCCCTAACCTCGACAAACTTTACGATACCAGTACTCGATTCACTCGATTCATGGTGAGCCCCACCTGTGCGCCGACACGAAGTGCATTGATGACCGGACGGCATCCAATGAAAAATGGTGTAACTCATACCATTCTCGAACGCGAACGCATGACACTCAAAGCCACCACGTTACCTCAGGTGCTAAAGCAGGCCGGATACACAAGCGGCATCTTTGGCAAGTGGCATCTTGGCGACGAGGAAGCATACCAACCGCACAAGCGGGGTTTCGACGAAGCATTCATTCACGGTGCAGGCGGCATTGGCCAAGCGTATAATTGCAGTTGTGCAGATGCTCCGGGCAACAAGTACTTTGACCCGGTCGTGCGACACAACGGATCATTCGTAAAAACCAAGGGCTTTTGCACAGACATTTTCTTCACGGCTGCACTTGGCTGGATCAAGAAAAAGAAACAAGGCAATGCGCCGTTCTTCGCTTACATCACCACAAACGCACCGCACGGTCCGTTCATCGCCCCACCCAAGAATACCAAACACTTCACCGATCGTGGCTTCGGCAAAACGCAGGCTGGCTTCTACGGCATGATTGAAAACATTGACGAAAACATGGGGCGACTAATGGACAAAATGGATGAATGGGATTTATTCGAGGACACAATCCTGATTTTCATGAGCGACAATGGCATGACCGGCGGCGGCTCTGGACGAATAGGCCAGGAAGTTGCCAATGGCTATCCGTTTTTCAACGCTGGCATGAAGGGTCTTAAAGGTAGCGCCGAGGAAGGTGGCGTACGCGTTCCCTTTCTTGTCCGTTGGGATAGCCAATGGAAATCGGGACGAGATATTGAAACGCTCAGCGCACACATTGATGTACTACCTACTTTTGCCGAAATCGCCGGCATCAAAAATCTTCCTCCTGGTCAAGTGGAAGGTCGCAGTTTTCTGCCACTGCTTAACGGAAAGAAAAAGAAACTTCCGGACAACCGTTATCTTTTCACCCACCGCGGCCGTTGGCCAACAGGAACTAATCCAGACGAACATAAGCCCTTCAACTACTCTGTCCGAAGTGAAAAGTGGCGTTATGTCGCCCCGCAATCTGCAAGAAAGGGACCCAAGACTTCAGGCAGCCTCTACAATATGAAGAAAGATCCAGGACAAAAAAACAACCTCATAGAAAAACACCCTAAAGTCGTCAAAAAAATGCAGTCAGCCTACGATCAATTCTGGAATGAAACTCGGCCTCTCATGGTCAACGAAGGCGTCCCGATGTCCAAAACCCGCCCTTACCACATCTGGTTCGAGGAACAGTTAAAAAACGGTGGCATCCCACAGTGGACCGCACCAGAGTTGTGAACCGAAACAATTATCCATTATAAAATAAAGGAATAATCAACCCATGCACTTACTACGTTATCTCTCTTTTTTATTTATAATTCTTTGCCAAGGAATTACAGCACATGCCGCTAAGCAGACGAATTTCCTGTTCTTTCTCGTAGATGATATGGGGTGGGCAGATATCGGGGCAAACGGCAGCACGTTTCATGAAACACCCCACATCGACCGATTAGCCAAGTCAGGCATGCGGTTTACCCAAGGCTATGCTGCTGGATCAGTCTGCAGCCCCACTCGTGCTAGCATTATGACAGGCAAACATCCGGTCAGAGTCGACATCACAGACTGGATACCTGGACAATCCAATCGCCCCGCCAACCCACTGCTCCACCCGGAGGATCGTCACAGTTTGCCACTAGAGGAAGTCACCATTGCTGAGTCGCTTAAGCAACACGGATACCAGACTTTCTTTGCCGGTAAATGGCATCTGGGGAAGGAAGGTGAATGGCCAACTGATCAAGGTTTTGACATTAACATTGGGGGGCATCACAAAGGCTCGCCTCCCGGTGGTTACTACGCGCCATGGACAAATCCGGCACTTAAGGCAAAGAAGAAAGGTGAATACCTGACCGAACGTCTGACAGAAGAATCAGCCAAGTTTCTTGATAACAGAGATAAATCCAAACCCTTCCTGCTGTATCTTTCCTATTACAACATCCACACACCAATTCAGCCTTACAAAAAAAGAATAGACCACTACAAGGCCAAGGCGGCAAATATCTTTACCAACCCAACCCCAATTCAGCCTGAGCACGACGGTAAAACCCGTATTCGACAGGACAATCCAGCCCTTGCCTCAATGGTTGCCGCCGTAGACGACAGTGTAGGCGTGCTTCTCAACAAACTCGAAGAGCTAAACCTTCACGAAAATACGGTTGTGATATTCTTCAGTGACAATGGAGGACTCAGCACACTCGGACGCATCGGTCCAGGCAGCAATCACCCACTTCGTGCCGGAAAGGGCTGGTTGTATGAAGGAGGCATACGCGAACCTACACTCATTCGAGCACCGGGCGTCACAAAACCCGGCAGTGAGTCACACAAACCGATAATCAGCATGGATTTCTTCCCAACTATTCTAGATCTCGCTGGACTACCTCTAAATCCAAAATTACATGCAGATGGCCAAAGTCTATTGAAACAACTAAAAGGCCATGACTCGGGAGAACGCACACTTCATTGGCACTATCCGCATTATCATGGTTCAACATGGAAACCCGGAGCCGCAATCCGACAAGGAGACTGGAAATTGATAGAATTTTATCATTACAAAAAAATTGAATTATATAACTTAGCCAAAGATCCCGGTGAACAAATCGACTTATCTGAAAAAAATCCTGAGAAAGCAAAACTCTTAAGAAAAATGCTAAAAGACTGGCAAGATAGAATGAATGCAAAAATGCCAAAACCTAACCCAGATTACATACCAATTAATCAATAAATATATATACATAAAAACAATATGACTTTTTCAAAAATTGCATTTCTTGGGACAGGATTAATGGGAGGCCCAATGTGCAAGAACCTCCTTAAATCCGGATTACCTTTGACAATTTGGAATCGTAGCAGGAACAAAACTAAACCAATTGAATTACTGGGAGCAAAAGTCGCCAATTCACCGCATGAAGCAGTCATCGATGCGGAAGTAGTCATAACAATGTTATCTGATGGCACGGCAGTTAATGATTTATTGTTTAAACAAAACGTCGCCAAAAACATATCCAAAGGCGCAACCCACATTGACATGGGGTCGATCGGCTCCCATGAAGCAATAGAACACGCAAAAAGACATCTGACAAATCAAGTCAACTACCTTGACGCTCCAGTTTCTGGGGGAACCAAGGGAGCAGAAACCGGAGAACTCGCAATCATGGTCGGTGGGAGCAATGAAAACTTCGAAGCTATGAATGACATTTTTATATCCATGGGACACGCAACACATGTAGGTCCAAATGGTTGCGGACAATTGGCTAAACTAGCGAATCAAGTAATCGTGGCAATTACTATTGGTGCAGTTAGCGAGGCTTTTATTCTAGCTGGCGCAGGAGGCGCAGAACGAGCACAAGTTCGAAAAGCATTACAAGGCGGATTCGCTTCTAGCCGAATACTCACCGAACATGGCCAACGCATGGTTGACCGATCATTTGAGCCAGGCGGACCAGCCAAATTTCAATTAAAGGATTTAACTAATGCAATCAATGCATCAGAAAAACTTAACTTAAACTTACCGGTCACTAACTTGATACACCAACTATTTAGCGATATGGTAAACAACGGTAAATCCAACATGGACCACAGTGGACTACTCACTCACCTAGAGGAGATCAACAATATTTCAATATCGTAAATGAAAGTAATCATAACCGGAGGAGGAGGCTTTCTCGGCTCTCAGCTTGCAACTCGCCTGCTCAACAAAAAAACACTCATCGGGCAAAGCGGCGACCAGGAAGAAATCGAACAAATAACATTGATTGACAGGAGTTTTCCAATCCACAACTCCAACAATCAAATCAATGAAATAATTGGAGACATTAGTGATTACAAAATCATCGAATCCGCTATTGAAAGTTCCGAAAGTATTTCTATTTTTCATCTCGCATCAATGGTAAGCGGAGAATGCGAGGAGAAATATGATGACGCTATTAGTGTCAACCTTGATGGAGGCAGGAATATTTTCAATGCAGCCCGCAACCTCAAATTTCGGCCCCGGGTTGTTTTCGCCAGTAGTATTGCTAGCTTTGGCGGAGCTGCAATGACCACTCCTGTTAGGGACACATCCAAGCAAACTCCACAAACTACTTACGGCATGACCAAGGCAATATGTGAACTATTAATCAATGACCATACTCGAAAAGGACATTTCGACGGACGATCTGTCCGACTGCCAACCGTAATAATCCGACCCGGAAAACCAAATGCTGCGGCTTCGAGCTGGGCAAGCGGAATGTTCCGGGAACCACTCAACGGAGAGACCTGCGAACTCCCAATAAAACGAAATCAATCTCACCCAATGACCGGTTTCATGACCGTCATTGATTCTTTTATAGCTTTACATGAAGTTGACGAGGTGGATTTGGATGATGATCGCGCCTACGGCCTCCCAGCACTCTCTATTACTCCAATCTTGGCTGAAAAGGTCCTTGAAGAAGTTGCAAAAGAAAAAAAACTTAGAATTGGCAAAATTGAAGATGCTTACGACCCACGAATCCAGTCGATCGTTGACAATTGGCCCACTGCAGCGGATGGATCTAGGGCTATAGCTCTTGGACTCCCAAAACCACCGCCACTAAAACATATTATAGAGCAGTATCTTGATTATTTCAGTTGAGAAACATAAACACTTTTCAACTGAAGAACTTGCTGCCTTAAACGGCTTACATCAGTATTTCGCCCCTCAAGCAAAATGAGACATAGGACCATTAAAAACAAATTATTCATTGAAAACCGAAAACGCCTTTCAGAACTTTTGCCCAAAAAATCATTAGCCGTAGTAAACGATAATGATATTCTTCCCACACACGCCGATGGAACTCTCATTATTCACCCTAATGCAGATCTTTTTTTTCTTAGCGGAATCGAACAAGAACAGAGCATACTACTGATTTTCCCAGATGCCGCAGATGAGAAAAACCGTGAAATTCTCTTTCTAAGAGAACCAAATGAACATTTAAAAATATGGGAAGGATATAAACATTCAAAGGATGATGCTAAAAAAATTTCCGGCATTAAAAATATTCAATGGCTATCAGAATTTCCCGTTATATTTCGCTCCCTTATTCTTGAATCTGAATCAGCCTATCTAAATAACAATGAATATAAACGAGCACAAATCGAAACAGAAACTCGAGACGTTCGTTTTATCAGACAATGCAAATCAGATTTCCCTTTACATGAATTCCGACGCCTCGCCCCACTGCTCCATCAATTGCGAATAACAAAGTCTGACATAGAAATAGACCTCTTAAAGGAAGCCATAGATATTACAGCAAAGGGATTTAACCGCATGCTTCGTTTTGTTAAGCCTGGAGTTACCGAATATGAAGTCGAAGCAGAACTAGCACGCGAATACATAAAGCGAAGAGGAAAGTTTGCATATTCACCAATCATTGCATCAGGAAAGAACAACTGCGTTTTACATTATCTGCAAAACGACCAAACCTGCAAAAAAGGGCAACTACTACTAATGGATGCAGCCTCTAGTTATGCAAACTACAATGCAGACTTAACCCGCACCATACCGGTAAGCGGAAAATTCACGCGACGACAGAAGTCGGTCTATAATGCAGTACTAAGAGTCCTTCGTTCCAGTATTCAGGGAGCAACTATTGGCAAACTACACAGTGATTGGCAAAAAGAATCACAGTCACACATGAATGAAGAGTTAATCAAACTCGGACTTCTCAAGTCGAATCAGGTAAAAAAACAAGACCCAAACAACCCTGCATGCCGAAAATATTACATGCATGGCCTTGGGCATCCACTAGGCTTAGACGTACATGATGTTGGCGATTTAAATGTTCCATTCTCATCAGGCACCGTACTTACCGTTGAGCCCGGCATATACTTACCAGAAGAAGGATTTGGTGTTAGACTCGAAGACAACATTGTAGTCACCGAAAAAGGACCATTAAATTTAATGGATAAAATACCTATTGAAGCCAATGAAATAGAATCAATAATGAACCGATAACCAAATGAAATCTCAATTCTTATTAATCATATGGTTATGCTGCATTTCACTTGGACAAGCTGATCAGTTCTCCAATGACAAGCTGGTAGCATGGTGCATAGTCCCCTTCGATTCTCAAAAACGAAATACAACCGAACGGGTAAAAATGCTTAAAGAACTAGGCATTAAAAGAGTGGCATATGACTGGCGAGAAGAACATGTAGCGGAATTTGAAGAGGAGATAATTCAATACAAAAAGAATGGAATTGAGTTTTTTGCCTTTTGGAGCACTCATGACCTGGCTTTTCAATTATTTAATAAACACAAGATACGGCCGCAAATCTGGCAGACCGCATTCAGCCCAACAAATTCAACGCAAAAAAACAAAATAAATGCAGCTATAGAAAATGTTCTGCCACTTGTTAATCGCACACGTAAGCTTGGCCTTAAACTTGGCTTATACAATCACGGAGGCTGGGGCGGAGAGCCAGAAAATCTAACTTCAGTCTGCCAAGCACTTCGAAAAATTCACAAAGCAGATCACGTAGGGATTGTTTATAATTTTCACCATGGACACGCCCATATTGACGACTTCAAAAAATCACTAAAAATAATGCTGCCGTATCTTCTTTGCATTAATCTCAACGGCATGAACATAGATGCAAAACCTAAAATTCTTCCTATCGGCCAGGGACAGCATGAAAACGAAATGATTTATATTATAAAAGAATCAGGATATAAGGGCCCTATTGGCATTCTCGACCACCGAAGTGACATGGACACTAAAATTGCACTTAAGCTTAATATTTCCGGCTTAAATAAAATTTTAAGAAAAGATAATTAAAAAACGTGAAATTGAAGATGAAACCCACTTTCACCCTTAGGCTCATTGAGTTTTTTCAGTCGTGATTCGTAATATAATTTTTGATTGGTCAGGAACACTTGTTGATGATCTTCCAGGTGTCTGGAAAGCAACCAATTACGTTCTTGAGCAAGCCGGCGTACAAACACTTTCATTGAATGAATTTCGATCTGAATTCGAGCTTCCGTTTACTCAATTTTATGATCGCTTTATTCCTGACGTCCCACTGGCTCAGCTTGAAGAATGGTTTCATAAACACTTTGAGCAGGTCAGCGGCGATGTGGAAGCGCTGCCTTATTCTATAGATTTTCTCGAGTTTTGTAGAAAAGGGAATATTCGTTGTTTTATACTTAGCACTGTCAAACCGGATTATTTCTTATCTCAAGCTGCAAACACAAAGATGGAAGCATTCTTTGAAAAAACCTATCTCGGAATATGGGACAAGAGAAAGAAGATTAAGTCCATACTATCTGAAAACAATTTAACTAAGGAGGAAACATTATATGTGGGCGATATGCAACACGATGTCGACACAGCTCACCATGGAGGAATATACTCATGCGCCCTTCTCACCGGATACAACACGCTCGACCAACTTAAAAAAAGCAACCCTACCGTTATTGTTAAAAATCTTTCCGAGCTTAAGGATATATTCGAACGCCATCAAATGAGCCTACCGGAAAAAAATATTGAAGCAAAACGACCATGCACGCCTGTTGCTACAGTAGGCGCAATAATTTACAACTCACAAAATCAGGTGCTAATGATTAAAACTGAAAAATGGTCGAATAAATGGGGCATCCCAGGCGGCAAGATAGAATATGGCGAATCCTCTGAATCTGCCCTCCGAAGAGAAATTACTGAAGAAACAAATCTAACAATTTCAAATATTAATTTTGTTCTAGCTCAAGACTCAATAAACTCAAATGAATTTTTTAAACCAGCTCATTTTATCTTACTAAATTATACATGCACAACATCAGGAAAAGAGAACGTTATACTTAACGAGGAAGCCCAAGAATATTGCTGGGTAAGCGAAACAGAAGCACTCAAAATGGAGCTTAATCAACCTACAAAAGTTTTGTTAAACATAATCCACTCAAGAAAAAACAACAAATGAGCGACAAAATAACAATCGAAGATCTAGAGGTTAATTTCCATATAGGCGTTCCCGATGAAGAGAGATCAAAAGCTCAAAAACTTTTAATTACCGTTGAGATGCAGCTGAACCTGGAGCCGAGCGCATTAAATGACGACCTAAATAAAACTATCGACTATTTTGAAGTGAGTCAGGCAATCAAAAACCTTGGAGAAAATCGCAGCTGGTCTCTTATTGAAACTTTGGGAAATGATATTTGCAGGTTAATATTGAATAATTTCAAACCAAAATCCGTTCGAGTTGCAGTTAAAAAATTCATTTTAAAAGACACACGCTGGGTAAGTATCGAAATGAAGCGAAATGAAAATTAAATAATAATAATACATTTGAATAAGCCAAATTTATTAACCTATATTTATATAAAGTATTGATTTCTAGCCGTAAATTCATGGATAAAACCCGTGCCAACAGTGGTAACAAACATTAAGAGCCAATGAAAAATAAATATCTTAGTATTTTTTCATTCTGCTTATTGGCGCTTTCTTACCACACAGTAAACGCACAAACTAAAGGCGTTAAATTCCTTGAGCTTGGTGAAAAAAAAGAACCATCAATAAATAAATTTTTAACCTGGGATTCCTTGGGCAAGAGACACCAATCGAGACCGGAAGAATTGGATATTAAATTTGAATTTCATTTTCAAAACACCACTAAAAACGAAATTCAAATTAAACGTACCTTTACCTCTTGCGGATGCACTGTCGCTAAACTTCCTAAAACACCATGGGTTATAAAACCAGGGCAAAAAGGAAGCATCCCTATAACCATGGATGTTCGAGGAAAAAGTGGCACAATAGAAAAAGAATCAACCATAGTAACTGATCTTGGAAATGTCATACTAACAACCAAGGTGGCTATAGGAGCAATTAGGAATATTAACAAACCTGCTCGAAAGCGATCTAAAGAAGAACGTGCTGCAAATCTCAAATTAGCAGCACAAAACAGACAGGCAATATTTCAAAACAACTGTGTCGAATGCCATGTTAACCCTACAAAGGGCAAGCGTGGCAGACAGCTGTATGCAACCGCTTGCGGTATTTGCCATGATGCAGA
>JAYZHR010000226.1:0-3269 GCA_036166355.1 Verrucomicrobiota bacterium
CTCGTTAGGCATTATTGCAGGCAGTCGAGAATTACCCTTAATTATCGCACGCGAAGCGCGTCGGCTAGGCATGAAGAAAATAGTAGCCATTGCATTTAAGAATGAAACTTCGCGAGAAATTGAAGATATAGCTGACAAAGTTGAATGGATTCGAGTGGGACAACTATCTCGTCTTATTAAGTTTTTTAGTAAAAATGAAATTACTCACTGTGTAATGGCCGGACAAATTGCCCCAAAAAACCTGTTTAATTTCCTCCCTGATATAAAAACAACCAAAATGCTATTTAACCTTAAGGAGCGCAATGCTCATACGATTTTCAATGCAATCGGAGATGAGTTAGCAAAAGAAAATATCACTTTAATTGACGCCCTACCTTGGCTTAAAGATGTAATATTAGACAAAAATTTTCATATTGGACCAAAATTAACCAAACAACAGAAAGAAGATATTATTTTTGGTTTCCGTTTAGCCAAGGAAATTTCAAAATTGGAAATCGGCCAATCTGTAGTAGTAAAACAAGGAACAGCACTAGCCATAGAAGGATTCGAGGGTACTGACGCCTGCCTCATAAGAGGCGGGTCCTTAGCTGGACCAAAAGGTGGCTCAGTAGCTGTAAAAGTAGCTCGAGAGAATCATGATATGCGATTCGATATTCCTTGCATTGGACAGCGCACACTGGAATCCTGCGCCCAGTCTGCAATCGCCGTTCTGGCGGTTGAATCATCCAAGACTATTCTCCTAGAACGAGAGGAAGTTCAATCATTGAGCAGAGCACATGGGATTGTTGTGACAACGATTGAATCATAAGGAAAATTTTAGATAAAAAATGCTTACATTTCACGAGCTAATGGGGTTCATGTCACCAAAAATGGCGAATCAAATTTTAGATGATACACATTCCAATAATAAGGAAGTTTATAGAGCGCTTATCACATCAGTAGCTCAAGTCCTTAAAGCAAGACCAGAGTTTATTTCACGCCAACCAAAAGATCGACGTCATAATAATTTCATACAATCACTATCAAAACCGAATTTTGAAGAACATTCAGGCAACCTTATTCGAGGGTGGCTTTTCAAGGAACACAAGGAACTGTTAATTGATTTTTTGAATAAGCTAGAGATCGAACACGAAGAAGGAATGGTTGATGATTTACCCTCTCAGATGGAAGACGATAAATTAAAATCAGCTGTAGGCTCACTATTAGATAAATATGATAACGAATTAGTAGCTGTATACTTAACTGCATTTAATGCCTCGAATGCTGATCGCTGGGATAACCTTGATAATTTTCTAGCTGAAGATAATCGCCTTCAGTTCGGTGGATAATTTTACTGAAATATGGAACCTAAAGGAGATATAGCATTAATCGGTTTGGCTGTAATGGGCCAAAATTTAATCCTTAACATGAACGATAATGGTTTTACTGTGGTCGCCTATAATCGAACGATCTCTAAAGTAGAAAAATTCATGAAAGGCGAGGCAAAGGGAACCAATATAATCGGTGCTAACTCGATTGAAGAAATGGTCAAAAATCTTAAGCGTCCACGCCGAGTCATGATGCTAGTAAAGGCTGGACAAGCCGTTGATAATTTCATCGACCAAATTATACCATATCTAGAACCTGGTGATATTATAATTGATGGAGGCAATTCACTATTTCAGGACTCAATCCGCCGTACGGAATACCTAAAGGCACGCGGACTACTTTTTGTTGGAACTGGAGTTTCTGGAGGTGAAGAAGGAGCACGAAGAGGCCCTTCAATTATGCCTGGCGGGCATCCCGACGCCTGGCCACATGTGAAAGATATTTTTCAGGCTATTTCAGCAAAGGTCGAAGATGGGTCTCCATGCTGCGACTGGGTTGGCAATGACGGAGCCGGGCACTATGTTAAAATGGTTCATAACGGAATAGAGTACGGAGATATGCAGCTAATATGCGAAGCCTATCACTTAATGAAAGAGGGGCTTGGAATGTCTGCAGACGAAATGCATCAAGTTTTTGCAGAATGGAATAAAGGCGACCTAGATTCCTATCTCATCGAAATTACTCGAGATATTCTCGGATTCAAAGATACAGATGGAGAGCCGTTAGTCGAAAAAATATTAGATACAGCAGGCCAAAAAGGTACAGGCAAATGGACTTTGATAAATTCAGCTGAATTAGGAATCCCTATTACACTTATAGGTGAAGCGGTATACTCTCGTTGTATCTCCGCAATGAAAGATGAACGTGTTGCGGCTTCAAAGAAGCTTCGTGGCCCCAAACCAAATATAAGAAACGATCGAACCAAATTTATTGAAGATATCAGAAGCGCATTATACGCATCCAAAATAATATCTTACGCCCAAGGCTTCATGCTACTTCGTGCAGCAGCAAATGATTACCAATGGAAACTTAATTATGGTGAAATCGCACTTATGTGGAGAGGCGGTTGTATCATTCGAAGCCAATTCCTAGGAAAAATAAAGGAAGCCTTCGACAAACGAAAACGTTTACCAAATCTTCTGCTTGACCCATATTTCAAACGAGAAATTCGTAAATGTCAAAAAGGTTGGCGTAACGTAGTATCAACTGCTGCTAAAAAAGGCATACCTGCTCCAGCATTTTCAACTGCACTCAACTTTTTTGATGCCTTTCGAAATGAACGTCTTCCCGCTAATCTATTACAAGCTCAACGAGACTATTTTGGAGCTCATACTTATGAGCGAACAGATCGTGAAAGAGGTGAATTTTTTCATACCAACTGGACCGGACGAGGTGGTAGCGTTTCATCCACCACATACGATGCCTAAACTATGAGTGACCCAGCACAAGCACTTAAAGACTTCAAACCAAAACATGATTTCTTTATTGGTATCGACTCCGACGGATGCGTGTTTGATTCGATGGAGATTAAACATAAAGAATGCTTTGCACCAATGTTTATCAAACATCATAAACTTCAAGCTGTAAGCAAGTATGCTCGTGAGGTATGGGATTTTGTAAACCTCTACTCGAAGACACGAGGAGCAAATAGGTTTCCAGCACTTGTTCGAGCTCTAAATCTTCTCCGAGAACGAAGTGAAGTAAAAGCCAGGAAAGTCAATATCCCCTCCTACCCTGCTTTAGATGATTGGATAAAAAGAGAGTCTAAACTCGGAAATGCAACACTGGAAAAAGAAGTAAAGGAGGGGAACGAAGGCTTGGCGCAAATCAAAGTATGGTCAGATGCCGTTAACAATCAAGTTGCAGATATAGTACACGGCGTCCCGCCCTTTCCTTTACTG
>JAYZHR010000227.1:0-3695 GCA_036166355.1 Verrucomicrobiota bacterium
TCGCTTGACGGGTAAATTTAATCTTGTTGGCCTAAATACTAAGTGGGCGAAATCTGAATCCTTGATTGGTCGGGTTTCATCTTTTTCTTTGGCTACAAATATGTTGCCGCATTCAATTGAATATCAAATTGAATCTTCTGGAATTGATTCAACTAAAATGAAATTGGCGACTGGATCAATTAAAGGTTCTGCAATTCAATTACCAAGTACTGCTGGGTATTTTAAACATCAGCTAAAAGGTTTGTTTCGTGAATTTCAGTTTACTGGTCAAGAGCGCCTTGATTCGGTTAATTGGACTCTCCAATTAACTAACTCTCTTGCCAATCCTTTGCCAAATAAAGCTTTGCTCGATTTGTCGCTTGATTCCTTTACATCTACCAATGGTGTTTTTGATTTAGTAAATATTAATGCAAACTTGGAGCATTTGGATTCATCCATATATGGTGATGAGAGCTTGGATTATTGGGTTAAGTTGGCTCCGTATAAGATTCACTTTAACGGTTCCGCTAAGCAAATTAATGATGGAAAGAATTTAAGTATTGATGACTTGTTGCTAAAGGGGCAATGGAAATTTCCAAACTTAATTTTAGATCAATTTGATGCCAATTTTGGAGAAGGAGCGATGCGTGCTTCAGCTGCGTTAAACGTTGAGACTCGTTTAGTGAAGGCAACTAGCAATATTGATTTTGACTTGTATGAAACAATTGACCTTCTAAGCCCGAAGGCGCAGCGATGGATTCGGCAGTTTAGGTGGGATTCGGCCCCGGTTATTAGTTCAACAATACAAGCCACTTTACCCGAGTGGACTGATAAAAATCCCGACTGGCGCGTGCAGGTTAGACCTTCATTGCTGATTAATGGAAAGATCAATTCTGGTCCTTTATCTTTTAGAGGAATTGAGCTTGATGATGCACAAACAGATATACAGTACACCAATCAAACTTGGCGGTTGCCAAACTTGGTGGCCAGCCGGCCTGAAGGCAAATTGAAATTTGCTTTGATATCTCAAACAGGAAGTCGAGATTTTCATTTTGATTTTCATAGTGCAATTAACCCTCAAGCGATTATCCCTGCATTAAAAGATGAAAAACAGAAAAAGGCTTTTAATCTTTTTGGTTTTGAAAAATCACCCGTTATAGAAGGGCAAGTTTGGGGTCGTTGGCGAGAGCCTGGCCAAACTAGTTTTAAGGCAAAAATTGGGGCAACGAATTTTACATTCCGTGCTCAGCAAGTTGATAGCATGGCAGCTGGAATGTTGCTAACTAATGGGATGTTAAGTGCTACCAATATAGTGTTGGCTCGTCCCGAGGGAGTAGTAACTTTGGATGCGCTTGGGTTTGATGTTAAAAGAAAACGCCTTTTTCTAACCAATGGTATAGGCCAGGTCGATCTTGTTGCCGTATCAAAGGCTATTGGGTCGAAAACTGCTAAGGCTCTAGAACCTTATCAATTTCTTGATCCTGCAAAGGTTAAGGTTAATGGATGGATCCAAACTGGGCCCGGCAGAAACCCAGCCAGTTTGCATTTTAAAGTGGATGGTGGAGCATTTAAATTCAAGAGATTTAACTCGCAAGATATGAACGGAGAGATTTTTTGGTCGGGAAATTCGATAACTTTGACGAATGTGATATCAGAGTTTTATGGGGGAGAGTTATCTGGTGATCTTTTTGCGAAGTTTAATAATAAGCAGTCTTCTGAAATTGATTTTAATTTGCAGGCTAAACAGATGGGCTTAACTGGATTTATGTCAGACATACTTGGACGAGATTCTGGACTTCGTGGTGAGCTTGATGGAGTACTAGATATTAAAGCGATTTCCAATGATTGGTCCAGTTGGAATGGAGATGCTAGTATCTCCCTAAAAGATGGTTATTTGTGGGAGTTGCCCTTGTTCGGAATCTTTTCACCGGTACTGGATCAAATGGCCCCAGGTTTAGGTGCGAGTAAATTTTCCAAGGGCACCGGGGACTTTAAGATTATCAATAGCATTGTTAAGACTCGAAATTTGGAACTGAAATCACCGCTTGTGAGATTGCAATACAAAGGGGATGTAGATTTTGAAGGGAAGATTGATGCAGGTGTTGTGGCTGAGCCTTTGCGTGATGCGTGGGTGATTGGTTCAGTTCTAGGCCCAGTGTTGAATTTGGCTCTATCACCTATAGAGCGTATGTTAAAGTTTAGGGTTACAGGCACCCTGAATAAGCCTGAAATGGAATTGAAACATATCCCTAAGATATTACTTGTGCCGGTACAAATTCCACTAAAATTGTTCGATGATATTGTTCCAGATGAGATTTCAAATCCAAAATCTTTGAAAAATCCGAAGCAGAAAAACTAAAAGGGATATTTTGGGAAAGAGCTACACATTTACTATTCATTGTCCTATTCTAATTCCTTCCAAATTGATCCAATGAAAAGAAAGATATTTGCACTGACTGTTATCGTAATGTTTACGACTTCAATTGCTGATGCTGCTTGGGACCGAAATCGAATTAAGCCATTTATTTATCAAAAAAAAGCGAAAGTACAGGAAGCATTGCCCTCAAAGTCTTTGGCTAAGCCAAAGAAGGCACGACGAGTTTTGATCTTTTACCGATGCGAAGGATTTGTGCACAGTTCAATTTCTGCCGGGAATTACGCGATAAAGGAACTGGGTAAAAAGACTGGTGCTTTTGAGGCTGATATTGCAGATGAGTATTCCGTGTTTACTAAGGATAACCTCAAAAAATATGATGCTATTCTATTCAATAACACCACTCACTTGATGTTGAAGAGTGATGATCAGCGTAATGCAATCATTGATTTCATGAATCAAGGAAAGGGTGTAGCTGGGATTCATGCGGCTAGTGATAATTTTTATAAATGGAAGGCTGGAGCCCGCATGGTTGGTGGTCAGTTTGATGGTCATCCTTGGGGTAGTGGGGGTACATGGTCATTTAAACTCGACGATCCAAAGCATATTTTAAACCGTGCATTTAAAGGTAAGGGGTTTTGGCATAAGGATGAGATCTATCAATATAAGCCAGGAACGTTTGTGGGGGGGGATGAAATTCGTGTCTTGATTAGTCTTGATTTAAGTAAGTCTCAGACTATGGGTCCATTGAATCGAAATGAAGGCTTAAAAAAACAATACACAGAGGGTGATCGTTATGTGCCGGTTTCATGGCTGCGCAAATTTGAAGGTGGTCGTGTCTTTTATACTAACCTTGGACATAACGAATCAACATTTTGGAATTCATCGGTCATGAAGCATTGTTTGGATGGATTGCAATATGCATTGGGCGACTTAGCCGCTGATGCCACGCCGTCATCTAAAATTAAACGTTCCGCGGCTTTAGCTCCTTCCAAACCTTAAGTTATTTTTAATATAAAAGCCGACCCATAATAGAATAGGTCGGCTTACTTTTTTTCGTTTATAAATTATTCTTATTGTTTGGCTATGACACGAGGGTCATCTGGAGGAATTGGTTTGTCGATTGTCCATAGAATACCGTTTAGAAGAATCCTTTGAAAAGCTGGTAGCTTGAAATCGCCTACACTGCCAAGTGACGTGTAAAAAATGCGGCTTCCATTAATCTTGTTTGTCCAAGCCAAAGGCTCATTAATTTGACTTTGGCCTTCGAGTGTTCCTGTCATAAGAACCTTTACGGAGTTTGAAAGTATTTTGTTTTTATACAGGTGGGATTTTACCTTGA
>JAYZHR010000228.1:0-5137 GCA_036166355.1 Verrucomicrobiota bacterium
TTGATATTCAATTGAATGCGGCAACATATTTGTAGCCAAAGAAAAAGATGAAACCCGACCAATCAAGGATTCAGATTTCGCCCACTTAGTATTTAGGCCAACAAGATTAAATTTACCCGTCAAGCGATCCTCATTGCCCTTCGATTCTTGTTTGTTTAGAAGATTTAAATCGAAATTAAACCGCTCAAAACCCCCAATCTGAAAACGAGTCTCCCCAATCTCCATCATAAACCCTCCAGACAAAGACTCGGATAAACCTGCATTTCCTTTTAGGAAAAAACGAATTACCGGTTTTTCTTGGAAGTCAATTTGATCTCGACTCTCCAACCACATAGCTAACTGATTTTTGATTGGCTTAAGTTTTTTAGCAACTTCCTCAGCCGTAAACGTTGTAGTTTCTACTATTGAAGAAGATTCATTTTTACCCGGCCTGCCAATGAAATATTGCGAGAGATCTTTTAACGCCAATGTATTTGTAATATTTAAAGAAACATTAATCTCAACCCCAAAAGCCTCACCTTGTAAATTAGTTGAAGATAGAACCTCTTTATCGTTCCAATAAATCCCAGCATCAGGCCAAGCCAAAGAAAATGGAGGTAGATTGGTTCCCCCTTTCTCCATATCTCCCTTTAGAGCCAAACCAATTATCCCCAATTCTTTTAATTTTGGTCGGCTTGAGAAAAGCGACGAGTAATAAGGTCGTATACTTACATCATCAAGACTTACACTTAGCTCTCCTACAGAATCAGTTTGACCAACTGTTAAATGTCTAGCTTTCCAAGTGCCATCGAAATCCATTCTGAGCCAATCGAAATCCAATTGAATTCCCAGCTCTGCTAAACGCTGCTGGACACCTCGCTTGGCAAATCCTGGTAAACCAAACTGATTTAAATACATGACAATCCCAACGCCCAACAGAATCAAGAAAAGGGATAATCCAAATATACGACGTAACCAACGGCGCTTGGATATGTAGGATTTTATTTCTGATAACACTAAATTAAGCGCCAAAGGTACGACAAAACTCAGACAAAAAAAATAACGGAGCATTCAAACTCCGCCATTATCTCTTCGCCCAAAACAACAGACCTACCCCAAAAACAAGATGAATGTTACAAAAAAACGACTGGGAGCGAAACTTGCCGCCTACCGGAGGAGGTAAAAAGCGGACAACCGGAATTAATACTTCGCTCCCAGTCTTTCCCCTAAAGACGCCGCGCAACCCGAAGAACGACGTCAATGAACTATTTAGCAGATCAGATGCCATTTGTATTAGGCCTCATAATAAAGGGATTTTGTTCTTTATTGACTAATTTAATTAAAAATATTGTAAAACAATCACGCTGCCAGCGTGATTTTCACGCAAAATAATTGATTGAGTAGGCATAAAAAAACCGCCGATCTAAGTCGGCGGTTTAAAGAAAAGTTTTTTTCTATTCCCCTTCTTCGGGTGAGGAAAGGACAGAACGATAGAAACCAGCCCCTTCAGACCAAGTCTCTTTGGCAAGGTTTTCACGATGATCAACATCTGTAAACACAGCCTTACCTAACTCATCAGTAGTCACTTCAGCCAAGCTATTCCATGTATTTAGATCAACACTATATTGTAATTGATAATCCGTTGACGCATCACCTGAAATAGCAAGCTGTAATCCCTCCGTAGTGACTCCCACTACAGTAAGGGTAGGTTTAGTCTCTGAAGGAGGATCAACTTTGATCGGCTCAGGAAGGAATATATTGTCAATAAATACAGCATCCATCCCGGCAAAGGTGCTTGAGTCTTTGCGATAGCGCCACTCAAGTACGTTGTCACCCGCATCAACTGAAAACTCAAACTTCACCCAGTCTGCTCGACCAGACCATTTAGCCAAAACCCGACCGTTCAGCAAAAACTCAAGAGCATCCCAATCCTGTTCCGTGCTCACTTTGACATAAAAGTAGGCTCTACCGGCACCGGTTTTAGTTTCAAGTGAAAGCAGTGACTCCTGCGAATCAGTTATTTTACCGGAACGTAAAGAATAACTACCCTCAAATACAGTGTCAGTTTGTATATACCAAGGCTTATCCCCAGCACTACTCCATCCAGAATCTGCTGGTATTAAACCTGTTTCAAAAGTCACGATTCCCGGCTTAGGCTTATCATTATCAAGAACCGTTACAGTAGCAGTTAAATCCCCAACAAGAGTTAATCCCTCTGAAGGCCCAGACAATGTTACAGTTAATTCCTCCGTAGGTTCCTCAATCAAATCATCTACAATAGCCACAACCAACGAAGCCGTGGACGATCCTTCGGCAAAAACAAGCGTGCCTTCGACAATCGCATTATAATCCTCACCAACCTTAGCGCTTCCATCACTGATCGTATAATTCACAGTAGACTCAGTAGCAATTCCACCATATCGATTGACCACTAACACTACCTCTCCAGCATTTTCTGAAAGAGACAATGTCGTCTGATCAAAACTAGCCGAACTCTCATTATCAATTACAGCAACCTCAAGTGAAGATCGACCACCCAGATCAACACCTACTTCTTCGCTAGAAAGCTCTATCAAGAAAGTCTCAGTCCCTTCAGCCAAATCATCATCCAACAAACTAATCGAGATATTGGCCTCACGACCACCTATATCGAACTTGATCTCACCAGATGCAGCTGAAAAGTCCTCACCTTCAACCGCGGTTCCAGACACTGTCTTGTACTGAACTGTTACCGGCTCCTGAACCCTGCCGGACCGCATAATAGTCAGGTCGTAAGTACCAACTCCCTCAATGTACTCAATTTTGGTGAACTTAAATTCCACCCTACCCAACGCATACTGTTCACCGCCATATACACGAGTAATGTTAGGCTGTTCATATCCACCGACCTCAGTGAATTGTCCACCGAGCAGAATATTTCCATCCGGCTGAATAGCCACACTGAAAACTGGGCCATTCGCACCCTCGCCGGGATCAAAATTCCGATCCAACTCTCCATTTGCATGTAGGCGTGCATAGCTATTACGAGATTGACCGGAAATCTCAGTGAATTCACCACCAATAATTACTTTACCGTCTGAAAGTGATCCCAAATCAAAAACTGAACCGTTAATAGCGACTACAGTACCACCCCACTCCTCATCCAATGTGCCATCAGATTGCATTCGAGCAATGTAAGTACATTCTTTACCTCCAAACATTGTAAATTCGCCACCCACAATCATGCCGCCATCCTCCTGTATCCCAACAGCATGAACTATGGCATTTGCACCTGATCCTGGAACAAATGTAACATCAACAGTCCCGTCCGTGTTTAACCGACCCACCCGAGGAAGCACCGCTCCACCAAGCACCCCAAAATCACCCACGACTAAGATTTTCCCATCAGGTTGTATAGCAAGGTCACGCACTGCACGATCTGCTCCACCATCGACTACAAAAGTCAGATCAAGCATTCCATCAGGATTTAGCCGAGCAATATTCCGGACTGATTCACCAGCAACCTTTGTAAAATCCCCACCAATAATGATTGCTCCATCCGGCTGAACTGCCACAGCGAACACTTCTCCATTAACACCCGAATCAATCGCAAAGGTATCATCAAATACACCATCAGCATTCAATCGACCAAAAGCCTCTAGATCATTACCATCAATTATCGTGAACCTGCCGCCTGGCACCGGTTTACGGTCAGACTGCACACCCAAAGCCCAAACTATATCGTCAAGACCAGTGCCGACATTGAAACTACTATCAACATATCCATCAGGGTGCAATCTGCTAACATGACCATATAACACTCCACCCACACGCGTGAAATCACCTCCCAAAAGGATACGTTCATCTGGATCCACAATTACGCTATGAACTGGCCCATTTGCACCACCCACAAGCTTGAATCCTTGATCAACACCACCCGGCATTTCATCATCCACAATCGTAACTTGAACTGCCGTGTTTTCTCCCAGTGCCGCAGATCCCTGGAGCGCAATCGCTGGATCCACTACTGCATTGATTAGCATTAGTTCAAATGTTTCCAGTCCTTCCATTTCAATGTCATTGATAATCGGCACAACGATATAGGCAACCTCCTGCCCAGATTCAAAATTGATACGGCCTGCTCCCTTCAGATAATCTATTGTATTTTCAGCTGTACCATTTTCCACGTCGTACTCAATGGTCACTGGATTAACAACACCGCCGGTTCGCCTAACTTCTATTGAAAGCGGGCCACCATTTTCAGTTATTTCGGCAGATTCAACCGTCAATTCAAAGGAACATTCATCATCAATGATTCCTACTATGGCAGAACCTTGATCAGCAATATAACCAGACTCAGGATTGCTAAGTATCATGCCAAAAAACTCAGTCGGTTCAGTTTCGACATCATCGATTATTGGAACAAGTACAGTTGCCATGCTGACATCAATAGGAAATTCAATCCGTAGTCCATTGCTCGCATAATCCACATCAGGCCCAGCTTCACCTTCAACCAAAGTCTCATCGTATAAAGCAATCCAATCATCGGACACCTCTTCATTGACCTGAATCAATTCCCATTCGCCTTCAATCCAATTGTAAACGGCTGCCACATTATCGCCATGGCCATCTTCTTCCACTTCAAATAGTAATTGGAATTCACCACTTCGAGTCTCTTGGCCGTCAGCCGCAAGGGTCCCTGAAAAATCAAAGCTAACTCTATAAGTTCCCGCTTCACTAAATGCCATCGACTGATGTGCATGGGCACCCGCCTTTATTTCAAATGTGTCCGCTTCACTAATACCGTCAGCTGTATTGAAGAAAACGTTAGGCTTACCAAAGCTATCTATTGAATACAGATACACCTCTCCAGGCCCTTCAACCGACTTCAAATTCAACTGCACTTGATCATCTGCAAACACTCCCGCCTCTATCTCATCAGATGCAATACCAAGAAAGAGCAAGCCTTCCTTTTCATTTTGCGGCAACTCGTAGAACAGTTCACCTGGTTCGCCTAGGAAACTAAAAGCAGGATCATCTGGAACCAATGTAGCCGCTTTTGAATTCACTAGAAGCAGCACCTCACTCAGCTCGTATCCCATCACACTTTCATCTCCATGGTTATCACCGTGGTCATCACCGTGGTCATCACCGTGGTCATCACCGTGGTCATCACCGT
>JAYZHR010000229.1:0-2684 GCA_036166355.1 Verrucomicrobiota bacterium
TCGACAAGTAAGCCTTAAAAACGTCGTGATTGAGCTCGAAGGAAAAAATGAAAAACACGGTTTTCTTAATCTTTGTATGTATTCTTTTCTCATTGGAGGCAGCAGCAGAACCGCCGAAGCCCAACATCGTGATTATTTTTACCGATGATCAAGGCTATGCGGACCTCGCCTGCTACGGAAACACTAAGAACAAAACACCCCGTTTGGATCAACTTGCCGAGGAAGGCACACGTTTTACCTCTTTCTATTCCCAAACTGTTTGTGGCCCATCTCGATCTGCACTTCTCACCGGGCGACAGCCGATTCGTAGTGGAGGTTGGGGGATGCCGGCTTCTGAAATCACTTGGGCTGAACTTGTTCGTAAGTCCGGTTACGAGACTGCCTGTATTGGTAAATGGGATGTGTCCAACCGCAAGCCGGTCATCCCTCGAATGCCCAATGCCCAGGGTTTTGATTATTTTTATGGTACTCTGGGTGCCAATGACAACGGTACGGTGAATTTTCACGAGAACAATGAGGCTGCTGGCACTAGCAAAGATATGGGAAGTCTCACCCGCCTTTACACTGACAGGTCCATCGATTACCTCAAAAACAAACGTGACCCTAAGAAGCCTTTTGTTCTCTACCTCGCACACACCATGATGCATACGATCATCGACGCCTCACGCAGGTTCCGGGGCAAGTCAAAGGGTGGCTTGTACGGGGATGTGGTTGAGGAATTCGATTATGAAACAGGCCGCCTTCTGGACACGCTCGATGAATTGAAGCTGAGCGAGAATACGCTGGTTATTTATACAAGCGACAATGGCCCGTGGAACCAGGACAAATATACCAAGCGCAAAAAAGGGCATCCAGAGGGATCCATCTTTTGGGGTGAAGCAGGGCCATTGCGTAATGGCAAGGGATCGCCATACGAGGCTGGCTATCGATTGCCGTGTATCGTGCGCTGGCCGGGTCAGGTGCCTGCAGGCCGCGTGAATGATGCGGTATTTGCCACAATTGATTTCATGCCTACATTCGCAAATCTCTGTGGATTTGAGGTGCCAAAGGATCGGCACATCGATGGCATTGATCAGACGGATCTACTTTTAGGTAAGAGCGAAGTCGGTCGCGAGTTTTTCTACTTCAATAATGCCGGCGTGCGCAAAGGGAAGTGGAAGTATCTCAAGCCAGACGCGCACTTCTACGGGTATGCAGTTGACAATGCCAGAAAGAAGGTCAACGAACTCTATGATCTGGAAGCTGATTTGGGAGAACAAAATAATCTTGCAAACAAACATCCCGAGATCGTTGAGGAACTCAAGCGATTGATGGACGATATTTTAAAGTGGAAATGACCATTGAATCTATTCGTATCCTTCTTGGCTGGTGTTCAGCAATTAACGCGGTCATTCTACTTGTCTGGTTTCTTGGGTTTGTCCTTGGGCGTGACTTAATTTTTAAGATCCATACACGGTGGTTTAAATTATCTGATGAGCGCTTTGATGAAATTCACTATACTATGATGGGGTATTACAAAATAGTTTTGTTTTTCTTTAATCTATTGCCTTATCTGGTACTTCGCTTTGAGCAGTTTAATTAATGAATTATATGATCCGAATGATAATATTGATCAGTTTGCTGGTTTTGACGTTGTTGACGCCTTCGACTCATGCTTCGCCACAAACCAACATTATCCTGATTCTGGTCGATGATCTGGGATGGATGGATCTTTCCGGTCAGGGAAGCAGTTACTATGAGACGCCCAATCTGGATCGATTGGCGGCCCAGGGTATGCGCTTTACCAACGCTTATGCCGCTAGCGCAGTTTGTTCTCCAACCCGTGCCGCTGTCCAAACCGGTCGTTATCCTGCTCGGCTAGGGGTGACTGATTGGATCCGTTCGCGTTTTCAGGGCGGTGCAATTCCAGCAGACAAAGAGAACCCCGCCGGTTTCACTGGTGGTAGGCGAAATTTTCTGGTTCCGAAAAATGCACTTTGGATGGAGTCGGAAGAGATTACCATTGCCGAATTATTAAAACCTGCCGGTTATATTTCCTGTCACATCGGTAAATGGCATTTGGGAGCTGATGATTGGTACCCTCAGAAGCAGGGGTATGACTTTAATTTTGGAGGATGTGATTATGGTCAGCCACCAAGTTACTTTGATCCTTACAATAATTCTAAGCATAAGCATGCCATGATTCGAGCTGGTATTCCTCATTTACCAGGGCGTAAGCCAGGTCAATATCTTTCTGACCGTGAAGCCGAGGAGGCCGTGGATTTCATTGAGAAGCACAATGATAAACCTTTCTTCCTGAATCTAAATAATTATGCAGTCCACACACCAATTCAAGCCAAGGAAGCTGTGACAGCCAAGTATGATAAGAAGCCTAAAACCATTCAGAAGAATGCCAAATATGCTGCAATGGTGGAGTCGGTGGATGATTGTGTAGGGCGAATTATGGCTGTCCTTGAGAAGCATCGAATTGCGGACCGTACGGTAATTATATTTACCTCGGATAACGGAGGTTTATTAGGGCCTACGAATAATTCACCATTAAGATCAGGAAAAGGATATGCCTATGAGGGTGGGATACGTGTTCCGCTTTTAATTAAGTGGCCAGGTGTGGTAAATCCTGGGACCACGAGTGATCAACCTGTGATCAGTGTTGATTACTTTCCTACAATTGCTGAAGTTACAGG
>JAYZHR010000230.1:0-4643 GCA_036166355.1 Verrucomicrobiota bacterium
TGTGGACTTATTAATAATCTAAAGTAGCTATTTTATATCTTTTTAGGTTTGACGAGAGAGGGTATATTATGTCGTTATGATGAGTCTGTTATTTTGTTAAGTGATGCCAAGAGCAGCCAAAAAGAAAAAAACCTCAATTAGTTCAGCTAAAGCGTCAAAGTACGATGCCCATCATAAAGTGATTGATAATACTTATGGTGACTTTGCTGATTTGCGTCATCAGCTTTCCGAATCGAAGGAAGATGTTGAAGAGCGTTCTAGTTTATTGAAAATGTTTGCTGATTGTCCCGATTCTCAGAGATCTTGGCTCATCTTAGAGGATTATTTTGATAAGCTTACTTTAGCTCGAAAGGATTTCAGTCTTGATGATTGGTGGGGTGCTATGACGCAATTGAAAGGTGATGCGCGTTTAGAGCAGCTAGCATTAGTTTTTATGAAATCTGGTCGATCTGTGCCCAATGAGTTAATGCCTTATGCAGATTTCAGTCGGTTTGCTCAGGTGGAAGAAGAGGAAAAGGATTTTAAATTATTTAAAGGCCTCGAAGAGTGGATGTTTCCTCCATCGCCTTCACATCTGGATGCGCCTAGAGCTAGTATAAAAGTAATCGCTAAGATTATTGATGATGATGATATTTCCGGGTTAAACAAGTTAGCAGTTGAAATTCATGTAATTCGTCCACGGACTGGTGACAGAGTAAAGTCTTTAGAGGATATGGCTGATTTGACAATGCGGGCCGCACATGAACAGGAGTTGTTTCCTTCTGAAGACTGGCAATTTATTCGTTGGGCTTCTGATATTCGGCATGATTACGATGAAGAGGCGGAATTAATACCTCTTGTAGGTGCTGACTTGTTGAAGTGGTTGGTTCAATGGGGAGGGACAAGTCGTTTAACTTTCGAAGGATCTAATGAATCTGTCAGATTTATGGGGCGTGTTATAGAAATGGAGCCTAGTTTGGATAAAGAGAAGTCTAACTTATACTTCACTCATTTAGTTAATCTTCCAAACAAAAAGACGTGTCAAATGGCTGATGTCACTTTCTTTTCTGGAGAACCAGCGCTTGCATTAATTGAGTCAGAAGTGTTTTTGCTGCGCAACGCACCTCCTGCTGAGGTATTAGGTGGATGGAAAAGTAAGGGTAGGGCTCCAGTGTCTAATCTAACTCATCGGCTTTTAACTAATCTTCGTAAAATAAAATCTGCTAAAGGGCTTGATTGGGAGCAGCTTTGCCAAACTCATAAGGCTACTCCCAAGTTTGTTTTTGAGATGGCCGATGAGACTGTTAATCTTAAGCTTAATGCTAAAAGCGAGGATGATAAATCCATTTGGCAGTGGAGTGGCCATGAGTGGGTACGGGAAAAAGAACAAAAGAAAAAATCAAAAAAACCAGAAGTCTTGGATGATGAAAGACTTGAAGCTGCTGTAGAATGGCTTAGGCGTTTAGATTGGTTTACTCCGGAGCCAGGCTTATGGGTTGGAGATGCTAATCCGTTCTTTCTTGAGAGTTTGCATGCGGCTTGGCCTGATCGCCCCGAGGCTGAGTATGTTGGAGATGCGGAATTTAAGCGGCTATTTCTTCAACCTAAGCTGTTGAAGCCTAAATTGATAGTGAAGGGTAGTGGGATTGATTGGTTATCTGTTTCTGCTGAATGGGAGGAGGAAGGGCTTAGTTTAACTGATCGAGATCTTCAGCAATTAGCTGGAGCAAGTGGAAGTTTTGTTAAGCTGCCTGATGCTGGGTGGGTTCAACTTGATCAAAAAGCTGTAATTGATGCGCAGGAGGCAATGGCAGACTTGGGTGTCGATGGTTTAACCCCGATTGAACAAAAGATTGGCTTGGAGCAAGCAGCACATCTTGATGAAGATGGCTTATCTAAGTTTGTTCCATCGGATGAACTAGAACAATTACGAGGAAAATTAGATGAGTTTGAAGGTGTTGATGCTACTGATCTTCCCGATAATGTGTGTGCTGAATTGAGGCCTTACCAAAAAGCCGGGTTTAACTTTCTTTGTCACTTATCCAGACTCAAATTAGGTGGTGTTTTAGCTGATGACATGGGATTAGGAAAAACTCTTCAAACTTTAACTTGGCTTTTGTGGCTTAAGGTTAATCGGAGAAAGAATACAAAGTCAAAGCCAGCTTTAGTTATATGCCCTGCTTCTGTTTTACACAACTGGCGTCGAGAATCGGAGAAGTTTACTCCAGATATGAAGGTTCTAGTATTAGAGAGCGGGCAAGCTCGACATAATTTAAGAAAATATATTCCTGAACACGATATAGTTGTCACGAACTATTCAATCCTGCGTCGTGATCTTGAAGATTTAGCTAAATTTTCGTTTAAAGCAGTAGTGCTAGATGAGGCCCAATTTATAAAAAACCCTGGGGCTCAAGTTACTAAATCTGTAAAACAACTTAAGGCTGACCATAAGCTGGCGCTTACCGGAACGCCGATTGAAAACAGAATGCTTGATTTGTGGAGTATTGTTGATTTCATACAGCCTAGTTACCTTGGTGATCAGGAGCATTTTACTCAGACATATGATATAAAAGTAGCTGAAAAAGAAGAAGGAGTTGCTCGTATTGCGCGTCGAAAATTGTCAGCAAAACTTCGCCCTTTACTTCTTAGAAGAATTAAAAAGCAAGTTGCCAAAGATCTTCCAGATCGTATTGAGCAGAGGCTTGATTGTGAGTTGCCAGAAGAGCAACGTAAGCTTTATCTTGCAGAGTTAAAACGAAGCCGAGAACAGGTTATGAAGGCTGTGAAGCAGAAAGGTATCGCAAAGAGCAAAATGCACGTACTTGCAGCTCTTACCCGATTGCGTCAGATCTGTTGTCATCCTGGATTGGTTGGCAGTGATACTTGTTCGGGTAAAATGGATACTCTTTTTGAGCTTGTAGAGCCATTGCTTGAAGAAGGACATAAGGTGTTGATATTTAGCCAGTTTGTTAGAATGCTTCAGATTCTCGAAAAGCAGTTTGATGACAGGAAAATACCAACTTTCCTTTTGACTGGTGAAACAAAAAACCGACAGGAAATAGTTAACGAATTTCAAGCCGATGAATCACCGTCGGTGTTTCTTCTTAGCCTTAGGGCTGCTGGTACGGGTTTGAATCTAACCAGTGCGAGTTATGTGGTTATATATGATCCTTGGTGGAACCCTGCTGTTGAGGCGCAGGCAATTGACCGGACACACAGGATTGGTCAAACCTCAACTGTAAATGCTTATAAAATGATTTCACCTGGGACAGTAGAGGAGAAGATTTGGGATCTGCAGCAGCAAAAAGCTAAAACTGTTTCTGACGTGCTTGGAGACGAAGGCTTTGCTAAGAGTCTTACTCAAAATGATCTTGAGTATCTCTTTTCAGACTAGTGGGATGACTCAATCATAGACTTGTTTATGAAGGCGATTATACTAGAAAAGCCGAAGCAATTTACTGCTGTTGATATTGACCTTCCAGCTGATATTCAACCGGGTCATGCTTTGGTAAGAGTTCATCGTGTTGGAATTTGTGGAACAGATATTTCTGGTTATTTAGGCAAGATGCCGTTTTTTACTTATCCTGTAGTACCAGGCCATGAGCTCGGAGTTGAAGTGCTAAAAGTTGGGGAGGGGGTATTAAATATAAAGCCGGGTGACCGGTGCTCTGTTGAACCTTATATGAACTGCGAGCAGTGTTTTGCCTGTCGTAATGGGAACACTAATTGCTGTGAATCACTTGAAGTAATTGGTGTTCATAAAGATGGTGGGATGTGCGAGCAGTTTGTTTTACCGGCGCATAAATTGCATCCTTCAGAAAAATTAACGATGGATCAATTGGCATTGGTTGAAACGCTTGGGATCGGGTGTCATTGTGTGGATCGTGCCGCAATCCGAGAAGGGGAGAAAGTTCTTGTAATAGGGGCTGGTCCGATAGGGCTTGCTGTGATCGAGTTTTTAAAAGTAGCCAAGGCTGAAATAACCATTATGGACACTAATGAGACTCGTCTTAATTTCTGTAGTGATCGCCTTGGTGTTGACCATACTCTGGCATTCAAAGGTGATAATACTGAGATAGATAATTTACGTTTAATTAACGATGGCGATTTGCCAATGACAGTGATTGATGCGACAGGAAGTGATGTTTCGATGTCAAACGCGTTTCAATATGCTGCATATACCGGTCAAGTGGTATACGTTGGGATAACTACGCAGGATTTGGTTTTTAAACATGTAGCTATTCATCGGCCGGAGCTAACTATCAAGGCATCTCGTAATGCGTTGCCAAGTGATTTTACTCGTATTATAGAGTTAATAGAGGATGGAGTGATTGATACTACTCCATGGCTAAGTCATAGCTCTAGTTATGAAGATTTTATAGCCAATTTTCAGGAATGGATTAAGCCTGAAACTGGTGTTATTAAGGCTGTAATGCACATGAGTTGAAGTGCTAGCGAACGTAAAGAGTGCCACCATCTACAGCGAATGGTGAGCCTGTGATAAATGAAGCTTCATCACTGCATAGAAACACTGCCATAGCAGCGACTTCTTCTGGTTTTCCCATTCGGCCAATTGGTTGATATTCAGAAAGCTTCTGGAACATTTCTTCCTGATTATCTGGATAATTCTTGGTTATGAATCCATCAACAAATGGAGTATGTAT
>JAYZHR010000231.1:0-20858 GCA_036166355.1 Verrucomicrobiota bacterium
AAAAAAACCGCAGGCTTTTTGCCTGCGGCTTGGTAAATTCTTTTTTTCTCTTTCCTTAGATTTCCAAGACTCGCAGGCAGTTTCGGCTGGTAAACCGATACCAGCGGCTAAAATAGCCAAAAAATCTATCGCCTTGAAATTTCATGGACGCGCAGACTAGCAAAAGTTTCATAGCTGTCAATGGGTTTTCGCGTTAGTCGTTGTGCACTTTTATTTTGCGAGAATATAGGTCATTGGGCACATTGTCCCCGGCATGAATTTATTTTTACGTTTTATAGTTACCCCTGCACTATTCATGATAACAGTTGTAGGTTGGGCTCAAGAAAAGTCGATTAAGATACCTAATCCGGACTTTAAGCAATATAAGCGTATACATCAAAATGCACTTAATCTGATTCGTACGGATCAGGCAGAGGTTGCAGTTCAATTTCTTGATAAAGTATTACAGAAAATGCCGAAGGATGCTGAGACACATTACATGCTCGCTGTTGCATATTGTGAACTTGGTAAAATTAAAGAAGCCGAGTCTAGTGTTGAGCGAGCGTTAGCGCTTGGACTTCAAGTCGGGAGGATAATCGGAGGAACTCACAATGGACTGAATTCGCTTCGTAAACGGCCTCTTATGAAGAGCTTGCTCAAAGAGCACCGCAAATATCCAGTCCACGGCCCAATGTTGGCGAATTTGAGTGGTACTAGTGCAACAATTTGGCTGCGGACAGCCGATAATGCTCAGGTTCGTATAGAAGCTAATACTGTTCCTCCTACACTAGCTGGTCGAGTTGAAGCTTTTGCTCATACTACCAGAGAGAATGATCATGTTGCCAAGGTGGTACTAAAGGGTTTAAAGCCGGAAACAAGTTACCAATATATAGTGTTTATTGACGGACAAAAAAATGAGTTGCCTAATCAAATATTTACGACTTTCAACCTTGAAGGTAGAGCTGGGGCTTTTCGTTTGGCGTTTGGTGGTGGGGCAGGGTTTGTACCTCAGCATGAGTATGTCTGGAATACGATTGCAGATACCAAACCGAATGCATTATTTCAACTTGGCGACAATGTATATATTGATAATACCGATGTGATGGATATGCATCACTATTGTTATTACCGTCGTCAGTCGCGTCCGGAGTATCGATCCCTTGTTGCAGGTGTTAGTGTGTTTTCAATTTGGGATGATCATGATTTTGGATTGAATGACTGTTCGGGTGGGCCGGAGATTGAGGTCCCAAAATGGAAGCGTTTAACTTATCAAGTCTTTCGAGATAATTGGGCTAATCCAGCTTACGGAGGGGGTGATAAACAGCCCGGTATTTGGTGGGATGCCTACATAAATGACGTACATTTTATATGTATTGATGGTCGTTATTATCGGACTAATCCGAAAAAAAATAAAGGCAAGCTTAGCATGTTGGGGCCAGCGCAAAAACGTTGGTTTCTAAATACAATCAAAAGTTCAAAGGGAACATTTAAGGTTTTAGTTTCACCAGTGCCGTGGGTATTTAAAGCTAAGGGTGATAGCAAGGATACATGGAATGGTTTTAAGGAAGAGAGAAACGAGATTTTTCAATTTCTCACCGACAATAAAATAGAGGGGGTTTTATTGATGAGCGCCGATCGGCATCGTTCTGATTTATGGAAAATTGACAGATCTGATGATTATTCTTTATTTGAATTTAATAGCAGTCGCCTTACGAATCAGCATGTTCATAAAACTATGGATGAGGCAATATATTCTTATAATGCTAAGCAATCTTTTGGTACTGTCGATTTTGATACTCAAGTCAGCGACCCGAAAGTTACCTATGCTGTATATAGCATCGATGGAGAGCAGATATACAAATTTACTGTCAAACTCAGCCAATTAGAGTAGTGATAATAAGTTATGGTTTACTCAAGCCAAGTGACTGAATTGTTGCTGTAAATATATTACTGAACTCCTTAGGAGAAGTGAAAAGTGTGGGAATTCCATAGTGTGGAGTCATAACCCTAGTTCTGCCAAGTGGATCCTTATTTCCAAATGCTAATGTAAACTTTTTTTGGCCATTTACAGTGTCCACTTCAGCAATAATCTTGCCTTCTCCGTCATGTATGCCAGCAGCTTTGACTGCGGCATTGCCTTCTCCAATCCACTCTACTGCTGTCATAACCCCCATTCGATAAATAGTTTCTTCGAGCATGGCAGACTGAATTTGATCAAGCGCCTTATTTTCTTTGTTGCGCCAAGTTGCATTGGGTAGGCGTAATAAGCGGGTAGGTTTATTTTTTATTGAAATTGTAACTGCTGCTACCTGATTGGTTGCGAATGTCCATAGTCGCCTTTTTCGCAGTTTGAATTCCTCCTTTGGCAATAAAATAGCCTGAACTCGAGGCAAAGCCACTATCGTAGGCTCTGTGTTTAATCGTGCTTTAACCTCTTTGTTGTCAAAAGTCCCAAATGCAATTGATTTTTTCCAGATTCCGGAAGAGGAGGATACCCCGTCAATTTTCAAAGTCAGCCATGGTTTATCTAATCCTTCTTTATTGAAATCTAAGTCAGTAGCATTGTCTTTAACGAAGTCGATTATTTGCCCATTACGGATATTGGTTAGCACGTTATTTACCAGTAGAGTGTCGGCTGGAATTTTTTTTGATCCGGTAATCTGCCATGATCCATCGGTTTGTTTGGTTACACTAAATTTGTTAGTGCCATCTATTGTAAATGAAGTGACTTCATCAAGTGGTCTTTGAAATATCGCATGGTTACGAAACTGGTTGTGGGGCAGGCGTAGTAAAGTGAGTAGTCCATCGTCTTCAATTGCAATATTCCCTCGTTTAGAGTGATTTATCCAAATCTTTGTTTCTTTCTCATTCTTAGGTTTGTGAAAAGCTAATTCAACAAGTGTCTCTCCATTTTTTGCTAGTTTCACTGTGGCATCAGGTTCGTTCTTTATTGATCCTTTAGGGGATATATCAATGATTCTGGCAAGCTGCATACGCTTAATGAGTTGTAAAATGATAGACTGATCCGTTTCGGTTTCGATAGGTTCCTTCATCCGCCATTCATTGTTGTTTTCTAGTGTTAATTGCACAGTTCGGCTTTGTCCCCAAAACTGAAGTGAATCAAAGTCTAAATTTTCAGGTATAAGTCGTAAGTCACGCCAGTCGTTGACAGTTAGAGGTATCCAATTAGCCAGATCATTGTCGACTAGAATTACGTCTCGTGTTCCGGGAATTCGCACATAGGCTTGACGACCAAATAATGCCGGAGATCCAACTTCAATAGATTGTTCTTTTTTTCCTATCCGCCACTTAACAACAGCTTTGGCCGAGTCAATTAAGCCAAATGTTTCTTCATTTCCAGTTTCAGTCCAATCTGCTTCGGCGATAAGTTGGCTGATTGTGAGTTCGGAGAGTAGTTTTGCCAATCTCTCAAGTCGTTCAGGGTGAGCCGGGTAATCAGGATTGTTTACACGCCATTGCCCATTGTTTTTTTCAGCAACAATACTGTTAGTTCCACGTAACACAGTAAAAGAGGTGATTGCATCCTTATCAAGTTCTGGAAATAGACGCTCTGATTTTCTTAACTCTTGGTCTGTTGGTGAAAACAGGCTCTCATAAACGCAGGCAAAACTTAGAAAAGCTGCAAGTATAGTTAGCCATTTGAGTTCCTTGGGGTTCATGATTGTTTCATTTGTTGACGCCACCACAATAGGCCAATTCCAAGTGTGATGCCTGGTAGCAATAGGAGCAGTACCCAAGTAATAGAATTCATTTCAGACTTAGAAAGATTAATCCTATACTCTCTTACCGTTCTTGGCTCGATTCCAAGAAGGTGTGTTCGTTCAACCAGCCAGTTTACAGCAAGATTTGCAAAGTCACGATTAGCACCCGCCTCGAAGGCACTATTTCCAAGAAATAATGAATCTCCAGCAACTACAATTCTTGCGGGGGCCTGTCGTTCATTTTTGTGAATCTTTGCAGCCATTAGTGGGATTTTCCCTTGCTTTTCAACTGAACCGCTTATGCCTCTTTTTTGTATTATCGCTTGGCTGGAGTCAGATGAATTTGCGAGCACTGTAATAGTAGGGGGATCATCTGTATTTTCTTCTGGTTTTAGATAATCTACTGAGCGAGGTAGTATCATTTGCAGCCTACTTCCTAGGATTGGTTTAGTGATATCGTGGCTACCAAAATCATTAATGAGTAATAATCCGCTTTCTCCAGCTTGCTCGTTTTTGGAGTCGGAAACTTGATTAATCCCGATTGAAAAATCGTATTCTTCAAGAAAGTTTTCGAGGCCACTTGGGCGTTGTAGAGAGTAGAAATTAAACAGCGCGAAAAGATTGCCACCTACATCGAGGTATTCACGGAGCTTATTTAACTCATTTGAACTGTATGGCGTTCGAGGTCCAGGGATTACCAGCAGTCTGCAGTCTGCAGGTACGGAGTTAGTTCCGCTGAGTGAAACTTCTTGAAGCAAAAATCCCTTTTGTTGAAGCATAAGCGCGAATTTTGAATAACCCCATTGCCCTCCTTGGTCACTAGCTTTATGTTCTCCATGCCCAGTTACGAATCCAACTTTCGTTTGAGTATTTTCATTTACTGCAACAATAGCCGAGGTGAATAATTGTTCGCCGACAAAGTGTGTTCGATGTGTTATTTGTTTATCCATGAATTCTGAAAAGTCTAAGATTGAAAGTTCGCTGTCATTAACGGTTTTTACTCTTTCTTTTGCGGCGAACAATACGCGGCTGCTTGGCATGTTGGCTGGCGAACGAAGTTCTTGTTGGACTTTCTCTGCACGGCCTGGATCACGAGCCAAATCGATAAACTCAAGTTTTATGCGAGGTGAAATGCGTTCGTATTCAATTAGTAGATTTTTTACTGGGTCAAAAAGATCTGACTTTGTGTCGAATAGGACAACTACGCGGACGTTGTTGGTCAATGATCCGAGGATACGTTTAGTGAGCGGAGAAAGGTTATGATCTGCTGATTTGGCAAGAGTAACTTTCGTTGAATTACGAATTGCGAGTATGTTTACGAGTAGAACACATATAATGGCGATTATTGCTGAGAGAAATACTCGTTGTGATATCACTTTACGAACAGTGGGTGAAAAACTGGCAAATTTTGATTTGTTTTCCATGTTTATTTCCATCGTCGACTTTCAACAACCTTGTGAGTGAGATAGAGAAACAAGATTGTTAGGCTTAGGAAGAAAACAACTGCTCCTAAATCTATTACTCCGCGAGTAAAAGATTCCATGTGATTTGCTAGGGAAATGTGATTAGCAACTAATGAAAGAAAATCTGTTCGGTCTCCAGTAAAATATGAAAAGAAACTGGCGAAAAATAACGCTGCTCCTAGAGCGAAACTACTTACAGCGGCAACAGCTTGATTCCGAGTTAATGCTGAGGTGAAGCATCCAATGGACATGTATAAACTGCCTATCATTAGAATGCCAAGTACCGTAGTGCACATTGTGCCGATTCCAAGAATAGCAGATTCACCCACATAGAATCGTACTACAATTGAGCATGCTAAGAGAGGTGCCCAAAGAATCATGTAAAAGATTATTGCACCAGTAAACTTGGACAATACTACCTGCCAATCGCTGACTGGGGCAGTCATAAGCGTTTCGTATGTTCCGCTTGCACGTTCCATAGCGAAACTTCTCATTGTTATGACTGGGGCAATCAGCAGCAAAATTACCCAGAAAAAATATGTTCCATAAAAAACCTGTGTTACCGGCATTGGAGTTGCCTCACCATTTAGTCCATATAGAACAACTAGAAAGCCTAACCCGATGAGAAAGAGTACGGCAGATATAGTAATGAATCCAGTTAATCCTTGGAAAAACATAGATAGTTCTCTGTGAACCAGTGTGCGAAAGACGCTCATCGTTTGTCTTCTTTTTCCTTTGTAAGGCTAACGAATAAATCCTCTAGTGATGGTGATTGCCGGGACAACTCTCGCAATTTCCATCCAAGTTCATTCATTGAGGTAAAAATCCTTTCTCGAATGTCAAAGGTTTTAGCACCAGCAAATCGGCATCGCACATAGCCATTTTTTTGTTCGGTAAACTCTGCTGATTCAAATGCCATTCCACGAGCCCAATCTTTTAAATCAAGTAGGGGGGCGCAAATTTCAGCTGTTACCGTTAAATCTGCCTTAGCCATTAATGTACTCATTTCACCATTAGCCAGCAACTTTCCTTCATGTAATATGATCACTCTATCGCATGTCATTTCAATTTCAGATAGAATATGGGAAGAAATGAGTACTGTATGTTTTCCTGCTAGTTTTCGAATTAAACTTCGAACTGACCGAACTTGATTTGGATCAAGTCCGGATGTTGGTTCGTCAAGTATTATTAGTTCTGGGTTGCTCAGTAAAGCATCTGCCATGCCGACACGTTGGCGATAGCCTCGAGAGAGCTGAGCAATATATCGATTAGCTACATCCATGATGCCACATTGTTCAACTACTTCATTAATACGTTTTACAGATATATTTTTGTTAAGTTGTTTGATTTGAGCGCGGAAATTTAAATAGTCTATTGTACGTAAGTCGAGTGGTAGAGGATTATTTTCTGGCATATAACCAATGCGGCTTCTGACTTGATTAGGTTGTTCAAATACACAATTGCCACCCACACGTGCAGATCCAGAGGTTGCTGCTAAAAAAGTTGTGAGTATCCTCATAGTGGTGCTTTTTCCAGCACCGTTTGGGCCGAGAAAACCGACTACTTCACCATGTTCGACAGAGAAAGTTACACCATCAAGTGCTACATGTTGCCCGTAGCTTTTAGTTAGATTTTCTACTTCTATTATTGGTGCTGCCATTCCGAAACACGGACAACCTAACGGTCAATAGTGGTTGAAAGCAATCCGCGTGTGCAGGTCAACAACATGCTGGCCGAGTCAATATTAGCCATTTAGACTAGCTCCATGGAGGTGCTTGTTTGGATATTAACTGTTTTTGTGGGTTATTTGGTTGGGTCCTTCCCGACAGGTTTTATTGCTGGCCGGTTCAAGGGCCTAGACTTGAGAAGGATTGGTAGCGGTAATATTGGCGCTACTAATGCCATTAGGAATCTAGGTGTGTTAGTCGGAATTTTAGTGCTTTTTGTGGATGTAATGAAGGGCTTGATTCCATGTATTTTTTTTCCAGCATTGATTATAATGCTATTTCCAAAAGAATATATACCTCAGTCAGAATATTTGAGTTTAACCGTAGGTGTTGCGGCGATATTTGGTCATAATTTTAGTTGTTGGTTAAAATTTCAGGGAGGTAAAGGTGTAGCTACTACAGCTGGTGTTGTAGGTGGACTTGCTCCAATTCCATTGGTTATTTGCTTTTGTTCATGGCTTCTAATACTTCTTGTTTCTCGTTATGTTTCGCTGGCTTCAATAGCGGCAGCAATAGCTTTGCCATTGGCAACTGCTATTTGGCCAAACGATTCCACAAATCGATTTGGATTTCTTTTTTGGGTATTTCTAATTCTTGGAGTTATGGTGGTTTGGAAACACGGAACCAATATCCAAAGACTAATGAATGGAACTGAACATCGAATCTTCGACAAGAAGTGTCGTAGTAATATGAAAGAAAAATCATGAAAACTACTGTGATTGGTGCCGGGGCGTGGGGAACAGCACTGGCTCGACTTATTTATTTATCTGAAGGAGAGGTATGCCTATGGGGTCGTAATATAGATTCTTTGTTTACGCTTGAGTGCAAAGGTAAAAACGAACGTTATTTGCCAGATATAGATTTACCAGTTGGTATTCCGACTCAATCAAATTTATTAGAGGCTGTAAAAAAGGCTGATTGCCTTGTTCTTGCAGTTCCGTCTAATGCTTTTAGAGAAATCACGACTCATTTAAGTAATTTTAGTGGAGTGGTTGTAAGTGTGACTAAAGGTATAGAGTACGATTCTGGCCTGACTATGAGTGGGATAGTGGATCAGAATATGCCTTTGGCCCAAGTAGTTGCATTATCTGGGCCTACTTTGGCTGAAGAGGTATGTCGAGATATGCCCACTGCAGCTGTAGCTGCTAGCAAATGCTCTAAGTCAGCGGAAACAGTACAACGGATTTTTCATCGGCCCTCGTTTCGCGTGTATACTAGTAAAGATACAATAGGTGTTGAATTGGGAGGTGCACTGAAGAATGTAATAGCCATTGCAGCTGGTGCTTCAGCTGGACTTGGCTTTGGAGATAATTCCAAAGCAGCGCTAGTCACACGTGCAATTGCAGAGATTCGTCGATTAGGTCTGGCCTGTGGAGCTAAACCCGACACTTTTTCTGGTCTCGGGGGATTAGGTGATTTAACGGTTACTTGTTTCTCTAGTCTCAGTCGCAACTATCAGTTTGGTCATCGGATTGGGCAAGGCGAAAAGGTAAAGGATATTCTTGCGACGTCAGTTTCAGCTATCGAAGGGTTTCCGACATCTCGGTCTGCCTGGCATCTTTCTCGGACACTAAAGATAGATACTCCGATCATCGATGAGGTTTACGCGATGTTACACGAAGGAAAAAATCTTCGCCAAGCACTACTAGATCTTACGACTCGTTCCAGTAAGGCGGAAGATTAGATTAAGTATCTTATCTAGTTCCTATAAAGTTAAAGCCAACGGTTGCGATTTTGTTTTTGAACAAGAGAGTCGGCTTCAGGTAGACCTTTGGCTTTCATTTTTTTTCCGTCCCAGTTTATATCCTGTTGTAGTTTCAGTGCGACTATACCAGAAAGACCAATTTCTGTGAGATGACCTCCTATTTCAAAAGAGGAGAAAGTTTTGCCATCGTTAATAATTGCATCAGTCCATTCTCGAAAATGTCCGTTTGCGCGCGGGAGAGTTTGAGGTATTTTTTTTGCTTCACCGTGATTGCCGTGGCCGGTAAATTTTTTGTCGTCCTTTAGCTTGAGATAGCATTGAGAGTTCCATAGTCCTGATGAGAGAAGGCCATTCTCGGCTTCGACAACAGCGCCTACTCGAGGAATATTTCCAAAAGTGCCTATAAGTTTATCGGTAATATGTTTAGGTGGCATGTCTGCTCCTCCGGTGTAATAGATAAGGTTTACCGCCGCACGTTTTCCCTCAGATGGGAAATGGAATGTGTGAGTTACAGTTTTGGCGTAGGTTTCGAGTCCAGCTTTCTCAACGTTGCTAATCCTGACTATGCTTGGGTATTTAAGATTGAGTGCGCGAACTGGCATGTTGAAGGAATGGCAACAAAAATCACCAATGGAACCGTTGCCAAAATCATACCAACCACGCCATTTTGCTGGATGATATATACCGGACTTGTAGGGTCTCATGGGAGATGGTCCACACCAAAAATCCCAATTCATTCCTTTCGGTGTTGGGTCTTCTCCTATTGGACGTGAGCCGCCATTTGGCCAGCCATGTGCTGGGTGCCATACATGAACGTTTGAAACTTGCCCGAGGAGTCCGGACTGAATTAATTCAATACTTCGGCGTAGATTTGATGAAGCACTTCCTTGATTTCCAGTTTGAGTTACGACCTTTGAAGTGCGTGATAGGTTGCGGAGGTCTCGTGACTCGGCAATGGTGTGGGTCAACGGCTTCTCGCAGTAGACATGTTTGCCAGCCTTCATTGCAGCTTTGCAGATTTGTGCGTGCCAGTGGTCTGGTGTTCCAATTACAACAGCATCAAGTGACTTTTCATTGTCTAGCAACATTCGGTAATCTTCGTATGATTTAACATTTTTAACCTTATCTTTATGCCTCTTAAGAGAGTTGTTTGTTTGGTTTGGATCAACATCACAGAATGCGGTCACGTTGTGGCCAAGTTGTAGTGCATTACGTACGTGGCTCTGGATTTGGCCTCCCATTCCGATAAATGCTATATTTAGTTTCCGGTTTGCCCCAAAAACAGAATTTCGCATTATGACCGGGGCTGCTGCAGTGGCTGCAAGAAAGGCTCGCCGTTTGATATTTTGACTTGTCATTTTGATAGGATTTGCTGCGACCATCTCTTTCATAATTTTAATCGCTTGAAAAGAAGTTTTCTTTGGTGAACATTCTTTCGAAATGTAATGTATTATTTTTTGTATTTTGCCTTACAAAAAGAAGTTTAGGATTAATACTTTTTTATGGAATTCATACCGTCAACTAGTCATGAAAAAGTCAACAAAGAATAAATTTTTTATCTTAACGTTTTGTTGCTCGGTTATCCTGAGCACGGGTTGTGTTTCTACCGGCTTAGATAAAAGAGAGACAGTTATCTATGGTAAGCGTAATGATCATGATTTAACTTATGAATTAATGTATCCCAAAAAACCTAATGGACTTGGGATTGTTTTCATGGTGAGTGGTAGTTGGAGATCAAATCCTAATGATTTTAAACCTATTTACGGTAGGTCATTCTTAAAACGTGGCTACACAATATTTGCTGTTTCTCATTTATCACAACCTGAGGCAACTATCCCGCAGATATATGAAGATGTCAAAAGTGCGGTAATGCATATTAGGCTTCATTCAGAAGATTACGGTATATCACCTAACCAACTGGGAGTTTCGGGAGCCAGTGCCGGTGGTCACCTTGCGCTTATGCTAGCTACAAAAGGAAAAGAAATTACAGGGAACTCAGATGGGCTTTTTCGTGCTGTGGCAGTTTTTTTTCCGGTTACAGATCTCTTGAATTTGGGGAAGTCATCTGAAAATGCTAATGATGGAGGGCCTCCAAGAAGATTTCGTAAGGTATTTGGTATTGACCCTGATGATTTGAATGAGTGGAAGCGAGTTGGTTATGAGTTGTCACCGATATACCATGTCGATGATCAAACACCTCCTGTGCTTATTATTCATGGAGATGAAGATAATTTAGTTCCAATTGATCAGTCAGAGCGGTTTCAAGAAAAAGCTATTAATAATGGGGCAAAAGTGAAGTTAATCCGGAAAAAAGGAAAAGACCATGGTTGGCCTACAATAATATTGGATATGAGCACTTTTGCTAGATGGTTTGATCGGAAGCTCAATATTGATTCGAATGATTAAGCTTAAATGTTTCTTGAAGACTAGGATAAATTATTATTTAAGTAGTTTATAATTGGTGATCAAATGAAAAACTTAGTGTTTTTTGTTTGATCCAAAGGTTATCTTCGGCCGATGTTTGCCCAAGGCGTGAACGAGACATTGCAATCGGTTTGGAATTTTATCATCGAGATATGGGGGACAGAGCTGTTTGGGGATGGCACTGTTACTATTGGTGGAATCTTAATGGTTGTTATTCTATTTGTGCTGGTAGTTATCATTGAACGCTTTCTTCAGAGGTTAATTATTAGAAGATTTTTATCTAAGACTCGACTTCATTCTTCACTACAATATGGATTGAGTCGAATTCTCGGTTATATACTACTTGCCGTAGGTTTTTATATTGCTTTTCAGATAGCTGGATTTGATTTGAGTTCACTTGCGATAATTGCAGCATCTCTTGGTGTGGGTGTGGGTTTTGGCCTCCAAAACATTATAAATAACTTTGTTAGTGGTATCATTATTTTGGCAGAGCGACCTATTGCGATTGGCGATCGAATTGAGGTTGCCGGTATAGCCGGGCGAGTTACAAAGATACAACTACGTAGTACAACCGTTGTCACTAATGATAATATTACTATGATTGTTCCTAATGCTGATTTCATTTCTAATACAGTTACCAACTGGAGCCATGGGGATCCGAAAGTGAGGATTCGTGTGCCGGTTGGTGTAGCTTATGCTACGGATCTGAAACTTCTACAGAATTTATTACTTGAGTCGGCACTTGAGCATCCAAAAGCCTTACGTGATCCAAAGCCTGTGGTGCTGTTCACTGAGTTTGGTGACAACTCACTTAATTTTGAGTTGGCAGTTTGGACGCAAGAGATGACAGCAACACCTATTCATTTCACTAGTGAGATGAATTTTATAATTGAGGAAAAGCTGAGGGAGAACGGTATAGAAATTCCTTTCCCTCAGCGCGATTTGCACGTTCGTTCTGGCTTGCCTCATTCAGTTAGTGAGCAAGATAAAATTTAACTGATTACTAATTATATTATCCAGCTGATCTGAATTCAGATTCCCTTCGTTATCTTTATTGGCGGGATATGATTCTGGAATAATATTTGGCGTAACTAGGGCTTTCTTTCTGGGGTTAGCCAAGTTTTGACGAAATCAAAAATTGTATCTTCTTTTAAATCTTTAAATTCTCCTGCGTCGAAAAAATTTCCAGAACATGTTACACAATGTTCATACCATATGTGACTTTGTTGTGCATCGACCATCCGAATCATTTTTGTGTTACATTTTGGGCAATCAATTAGATCATTTTGGTTTTGTTCTTTTCCGGAATTTGAATCACCAATGTCAATTGATTCGGCCCCTTCTAAATTTTTAGCATCTGACAACTCGAATTCATCAAACCATATTCCTTTACAGGAATTACAGCGATCCACTTCAATTTCATGAGTCAAGGTGTTAGCTCTAATTGAAACGGTTTCCATATCAGACTGACATTTAGGGCACTTCATACTTCAATTCTATTTAAAATTAATATTTCCCAGTTCGAATCGATTTTCTCCTTATTTTATATTAATGCAATTTAATTATTAATTAGAACAAAGTGTGCATTCTAATTTCTTCCTACTGTACTTGTTATTTCTTCAGATTGACGTTTAGTGATAATGCCTCTTGAATGAAGACTGTCTGCCGCATCAGAAAAGTCATTATATATAATTGACCTTGGATTCTTAGAAAAAGCATCAGGTAGTTTTTTTTCAAGAACATTATGAATTAGCGCTGCTTCAACTCTATCTGGATAATCTTTTATAATTTGTAAATATACTTCCGCGTCAACTTGTCCGTCATCACCGATTAAAATTACATTTGATTTTGTATTTCTATCCATAAGTTTACGGATATTTTTTATCTTTCGTTCTTTAATAGAATTTTGGAATCCCAATAGCCAGGTAGCAATTCCACAAATATTTCCATATGAGATACTATTGTATTCTACTTCAGCGGAATTAAGCGCATTCCGAGCTCCAAATGGGCGTGCAGTTACTATATGAATATCACCTTTAATTTTCTGATCGAGAGCTTGTAATAGCTTGATTGTTCCTGGGTAAGCATAGCCATTTACTGATGGATCGTTGCTTGGCAAGATAGTGTTGTCTAGATCGCTGACAATTATTCGTTCGTTTTTTATATGTATAGTTGATGCTTCATTAATTAAATCTTCTGCTCTTTTTCTTAAGTATTCATGTTTAATTTCCTGTGACAGAAGACTTTTAATTGTATTCTTATGGTTTCCGCTATCATAAATTCTGAGAAAATTTGCACGTTCACTTTTTGTCATTAACTCTAATGTTTTAATTATTGATAGTGCTGTAGAGCGATCATGTATATTATTAATGGCAATATTTTTTCTGATATTTTCTCTTTTTTGGCATAATATATCTATTTTCATTTTCGCTTCATAAGCTGAAATATTTAAATTGTAATAATTTGAGCTCTTTTTTGTCTGATTCTTATCATTTTTGAATAAATTTACGGTGGTGAAATTTGAAAATAATTGCCTGCTTTTACCAAAATTATTTGTTTTGCAACCAGAAGATAATTGAGAGACCAAAATTAGAATTAAAATGCCTTTCATGCCATTTAAGTTTGTCTAGTTAAAGCGTTAATAGTGAGTATTTCAAATCAATCGGTAAGTCGTAACTGATAAAATCTTATCGTATCTTCTTTCGCTTTTACATCAATGTAGACCTGTTGAGATTCTTTAATTGTGATAGTGTCTAAAATCTGCCATTTCTTTAAATTGGAGCTATAAAGCACCTCGTACTTTAGGCCTATCCATCCATCGATTATTAGCAGGCCTTTTCCGTAAGTTAACTGAGGCATGAGTGTTAATTCCATGCCTGTTTTCCCTCCTCTCAAGCGAAGTAATTTCTTAATTTCACCCTTCGCAAAATCTAGCGGAGTGTCTCCGAGAGAATCTGTCGCATTTATTTGAGCTCCATTATCAATAAGCAATTCAACGATTTTTTTGTAATCTTCTAAAGCTGCCCAGTGAAGCGCCGTCCAGTCATTATTATCTTTTGCATTTATATTTACACCCTTGTCCAGATATATTTGAACTCCATCAAGATCTCCATTTTTAGCATAATTAATAAGTGTTATTAACTCTATACTGGTATTCCCACCTTGTGCACGCAGTAGATCCGCAATATCGGCATGATTGCCTTGAGTGGCACGATCCAGAGGAGTACTGCCGCTGTTGTCCTTCGCATTCACTTCAGCTCCTTTGCTGATTAACAATTCAACTATATCTTTATAGTCATTAAAGGATGCGATATGTAATGGAGTTGAACCGTTCTTGTCCCTCGCATTGATGTCCACTCCTGCATCCAAGTGTGCTTGAACCCCGGCAAGGTATCCATTCTTTGCAACTACATGGATCGTTCCGGTCTTAGCACTGTAGGTGCCTAGGAGTTCCGCAACATCCAGTCTTTCATATCGTATTGCCAAGTCCAGAGGAGTGTTGCCACTAGTGTCCTTTGGGTTAACTTCAGCACCTATATTGATTAATATTTCAACTATCTCTTTATGGCCTTCCAAAGCTGCCCAATGTAGAGGAGTCCATCCGCCAATGCTTGCCTTAGCATCTTCGTCAGCGCCATTATCTATAAGCAATTTGGCTACTTGTTTATGATTTTTGGAAACTGCCATATGTAGAGGAGTCCATCCACCAATATCTGATTTCGCATTCACTTCAGCGTTCCTGCTGATTAACAGTTCAACGACTTGCTTTTGACCGTATCGGGCCGCCCAGTGCAGGGGAGTTGAACCGTTCTTATCCCTCGCATTGATGTCCACTCCCGCATCCAAGTGTGCTTGAACACTGGCAAGGTATCCATTTCTGGCAACCCCGTGGATCGTTCCGATTTCACCTCCCTGTGCACGCAGTAGATCCGCAACATCCAGTCTTTCATATCGTATTGCCAAGTCCAGAGGAGTGTTGCTGGTGTTGTCTCTTGCATTCACTTCAGCATTCCTACTGATTAACAGTTCAACGATCTCCCTATGACCTTCCAGGGCCGCCCAGTGCAGGGGAGTTGAACCGTTCTTATCCCTCGCATTAATGTCCACTCCCGCATCCAAGTGTGCTTGAACACTATTAATATCATTATCTATAACATGAATATGAATAGAACTTGTTTTACCTCCATAAGAACGAAGGAGTTCTGCTATATCGGTATGATTTCTTTTTATTGCCCAATCTCTTGGTGTTAATCCGTTATCTGCCTTTGAATTAACTTCTGCATCTTTACTGATTAACAGTTCAACGATCTCCCTATGACCGTTAACTGCTGCATAATGCAAAGGGGTAAATCCACCTTGCCAAATAAAAATAGAGCTGGGTTCTCCTGTTGAGTTAACTTCTGCTCCATTATCAATGAGAAGCTCAACAATTTTCCTGTGATTTTTTGAAGCTGCTATATGTAGGGGGGTCCATCCATCTTTATTCTTTTCGTTTACATTTACACCTGTATTGAGAAGGGTTTGAACAATAGAGAAGTCACCATTCCTAGTCGCATCGTGTAGCGTATTAGCTAAGGCTGTTGTAGTTATCGCTAAGGCGATAATTGATGTAATCAGCAAGTATTTCATTTGCTAAATGCTTTTCCTTACTAGACTTAACTCCTTTTATTAGACAGAACGTGCTATTCTCTAATCCTATTTGATATAAGATAAGACACTGATTATAGCTTCATATTTAAAGAAGCTTGCTGCCCGCTCGAAAAGTTCTGCTTAATTGATTAATTATGCAATGGATTTTTTGGGGATAAATGTATTAATAATTATCAATGCTAAGTAGATGAATTATGAAATTACTATGGCCAATTTTTAATGCCAACTATTGGAAGGGCGAACTCAAAAACCTTTCGCCAATTGGGTGAATCTGCAAAATAGAAGCATTCATAAATCTTTTTTTTGGGATTCCCTTGATCCCAACGGCGTAATCCTAATTGTAGGCCACCTTCATGACGATGATCTATATGTCTATGTAAGATGAACGAGTCTATACCATCCAAGGATTCAACAATCTTATATGCATAACAGTAAGCTGCCGCTTGAATACTTTCTCCATCAGGTGTTTTTGGAGTATCGAAACCCTGTTCACTTAAAATGATCCGTCTAGGTTTTTTTTTGTATAATATTTCTGGCTCGTTCATGTATTTAGTTAGCATTTGAAGATTTTTAAAAGTTATTCTAGGAGTGCTAGGCTTGTCAGTGGCTGACTTATCATTCCAGAATCTTGGATTACGGAGATCTTCTGGATATGGGTGGAATGCTAAATGCCAATCAAAGTCTCCGCCTTCCTTTGCTTGTTTATTGAAATACGTTAAGAATGGCTGCCCGCCAAATGACTGTTTTTTATCTCCGGCCTCATAACGCATATTCCAATGATGTTCTAAGGAAATATAGACACGAGCCCATGATGATTGTTTTCGGATAGCATTATGGGCAAGTCGCATAGTTCGCAGATAATCTTCGGTAAATTCCTGCATTGTGACTTTTCCCATATTGTACCACCACCAATGGGAGTTAACTTCATTGCCGATTATGTAACCAACAACCCGACCATGTTTTCTATTTGGATTCGACCAACGCTCTGAAATGAATTCCATTGTAGCTGAAAACCAGCGTTTTCCTTCTTCGGTTGCTGTGTTGAAGGCGCAAAGTCGGTTAGGTGGTTTGTTGATGGCTTTAGGGTGGAGCATAATTCTATCGATTTCGCTATTTCCAGATTGGTAGGCTAGAATAATTATGTTAACTAAAACTCCTTTTTCAGATAGTCTCCTTATGCTTGAATCTATTCTATTAAGGTAATTTTTTTGAAAAAAGTATTTCTTTCCATCGACTGTGCGCATTGGATTATCAGGGTTGCAGCTTGGATCAATTAATTGGGTTAGATTAAAATTTAATGTTGCATGCTTAACCCCCAAATCTAGCGCATCTTCGACTATTTCGACCTGTAATCCTTTTTTTGATTCAGCAGTAGGGTAGGACTCATTATAAATTGAAATGATTTCAGGGCGTTTTGTCTTTGGATTAGTTGATTCCTTGGTTTGCCCTTTAACTGTAAGCATTAAGATGCCAACCGTTATTATTAAAATGTGCTGAATGTTCATTTGATGTTAATAATTGATCGATTATTTGAGTGAATTATATCGAAAGTTCTTTCTTTAGTCTGAGCACTGCAACTTCTTTTGCCTTAGCTTCGATTTCGACAGTTAGCTCTAAATTTAGCCAATGCTTGGGGAAATCGCTCAAATTAATGTGGTCGTGGTGTTGTCGTGGTTTTGGGCCATTCCAGCCTTGTCGTGGACTTGATATATGAAACATTGGTTCTCTATCCCATGTTTCTATTGCCTTTATAGTGGCATCTTCACATGAAATATTATCCTTATTACATCGGTGGTGGTGAATATCGTATACTAATGGAATACTTTCAGTTTGGCATAATGGTAACAGGTCGGAAGGAGTGTAGGTTGTATCGTCATTTTCAATTGTTAACCGTTTTCTGACGCGATCTGAAAGTCTATCAAGATTTCTTGCAAATCTAGATAAGGCTTTAGGCTTATCGCCATATCCTCCTCCACCGTGAATATTCACAACATCAGCTTCAACCCATTCTGCTATTTCGGCTTGATATTCTAATTCGGCGATTGAACTGTTTACTACATTAGAATTTGGTGAGTTCATAACGACAAACTGATCGGGGTGGAAACTGGTTCGTATCCCATGTGTTTTGGAATACTGCCCGCATTTTTTAAATTGATTCACTATATTTTCCCCATCCGGAATATCGTAAATGTCATAACCATATTCAGCATGTGTTTTTATAGGTAGTATTTGACTGTTAATACGAAAGCACCCGATGCCATGAGTAGAACAAAATTCTAGTGCTCTATATAATTCATGTGCGTTGTTTAAGCAGATTTTTGATAATTTGAGTTTGGCATCATCAGTGTTTAAGCTGCTTAATGATTTAACTGTTGTGGTTCGAAATTTAATAGGCTCATTGAGGAAAGTGCAGCATAGGCCTAGGCGAACAGGAGATTTAATCTGCATTTTTAATCTTTCAGTATAATAGAATCGCCAGTTCTTAATTTATCAACTATTCTCAACGAAGGGAGTGGTGGTTCACTTCCTGTTTCCGGATTGTCTGGCGAGTTCACAGCGCTGGGTTTTCCATTGGATCGTCGCCTCTTTTTTTCTTGGGTTTTTTTCCTGAGTTTTGAGAGGCGGCGGTCTTTTTACTTATTTTGTATTTTCCTTGTCAGTATTATTTCTGATTAACTTGAGAGCATTCTCTGCAAAGCGTTTTCCTAGTATCTTATATCCTTCTGCTGAATAATGTAGATCGTTTTCTATTTTTTTGCCTTTCCTACTGATTCCATCATTTAGGTCGTCAGTATTAACCCAACTGAATCTTGGGTTAGATTCACCTACTTTTACCTGTGCTTCGCGTATCATTGCCCAGTGCGGATATCGAGTATTCTTAAGGTCAAAGTCGCTAAGTCGGCCGATCACGAAGTTAATATCTTTACGACCGATATCCTCACTGAGTTGTTGATAAAGTCCTATTAAACTAGCTTCGTAAAGTTTTCCCCACCCCTTATTTGCATCGCGCTCTCCTTGCATCCAAATGAAGGTTATAGTGGCCAGCTTCTGTTCTTTAATTTCTTGCTGAACCTTTAACATTAATCGGTCGTAAAGATCACCAATAGGCTCCAATTTATTGTCATCAGGAGATTTCCACTTTTTCCACCAACGCTTGATTGGCTGACCGCCCATGGCATCTTGTACGACAATAATTTTTTCAGCGCCAAGTGCGGCTTTCACTGTAGGGGTAAAAGCTTCATTAGGTCGGTGTCCTTGCATATTTGATTGTCCTGATAGGATAAAAAGATGCTTATCTGTTTCAAGTGTATTACCAAGAATGTGAAGATTTTGTTTTGCAGCATAATTGTTAGTAATAATTTCATCGACCGATTGGGTTGTTGAATCCAAATCAACAATTTTTATCTCATCTTTACTATTTAATATAATTGAAATTTTATTTTTTAAATTTGGTGTAAAGTAGCCAAATTCTCGGCGGATTTTCTTATTATTCAATTCTGCAGTAATTAAACCTCCTCCTTCTTTTTTTGGATTAAATGAATAAGAGATTTTTTCTCCTCCATTTAGTTTGTCCTTTAGATAACTATACCCTCCCGCTGTTATCCGAATATTACTCACTATACTATCTGTATTATTTACAATTGTTATTTGGTTGTTATTCCAAGTACATCCCGAGAGAAGTATAATTCCAATTATTGTAACTAGCAGGGAAGTATAGTTATTAATTTTTTCACATTTCATTTTAGTTTATTATACATAAGAATAATCTAAATTATTCCTTAAATATTATGAATTATAATTAGATATTTATGAAATTTTATTTGATGCAAAGGTTAATTTTCTTTGCCAAATTTAATGCTAAAAGCTGACTCGGCGTTTTTCCAGAAGATGTCCTGTATATCTGATGATAAAATTCCAACAATTTCAGCAGCATGCTTTATTGCAAGTAACTGCTCATAAATAGCAAGAATTGGTCGGCCGTCGCAATGAGGAAAATTTAAATTAATTTGATTTGTGTTTAGGCCACACCATGCTCTTCCTAGTGTTACATATTTTCCTGGAAATAATACAGAGTCTACTAAGTCCGATCCGTAAAAAATCCTCTTTATATTTTCTTCTTTAAACAGAGTTATTAAGGGCCTTAAATCTGTAACAGCTGAAACATCATACCAAATATTTGGCATTTTACGAAGTATTGGAATTGCTTTCCGAATTGGCCAATAGCTAAAGCTTCGAGCACAATGAGCCAAAATCCATCGGACATTAGGGTAACGTTTAGTGGTATATTCTTCTAAATCAGAGAGGTTCAGTTCGTCAGCGCAACCATGATGCCTAGAAAGATGCATTGTTATCCAGAGTCCGTGTTCGTTAGCAAATTCTAATTGAGCATGTGTAAGGAAATCAGAGATACGACATTCATGAGGGTCACCAGTTAAGGAAAACAAACGATATGGCTTCAAACCATTGAAACGCCATTTATTGAAATCACGCTCAATATCAACTGTCTTACAATTTGGCGTTACAAGACGATTCATTCGAGATTGAGGATCGCTTTTAATCTGCTGAGCAATCCATTGGTTGTGAGACTTCACATCAATACCAGGTGAAGGCGTTCCGAGAACAAGGCAGTGAAATTCGCGACCGGGAAATAGTTGTTGGGTGTAATCTTGAATATTATCCCAGTCTGTGTCTTTCCAGCCCAAGAAAGCACCTTTGACCTTAGATAAATGTCTTCGATCAAGCAAATGTACATGAGTATCAAAAATTCGTTGTGGTATAAATTGATCTAGTTCTTCTTCCCATATAATTCGATCCTGTTGACTTAACATTCTATAGCATCCTTTTTGTTAATAATTTGATGAATAGCTTAGTAGTATAAATATTGATTATATTACTTATTTTATAGGGGAACTCGTTTTCTTGAACGGTTTTCCTCCTGTCGATTGGGTCTGCTTATTTCTTTGTTTCCAGTCCGCATTCTTGACCTTGGTGTGTAGCCTTCCCGTTCGTCGGCCCATTGAGCGGAGATCGACTCGTGCCTTTTGGTAATAAACTCTCGCAAAAGTGGTTTGCGAATTACGCGGATTTTGCTTCGTCTTTCAGGTTGTGCGTTATCTTTTTGGATTTGGAAATTACTCAAAAATTCTCGATAATCAGTGTATTCATCTTCTCGTACTGTTGGTGCTAC
>JAYZHR010000232.1:0-3503 GCA_036166355.1 Verrucomicrobiota bacterium
CCAACCCATATGAAACAATTGAACAAATCTCACATCACGTTCAATTAAACGACGAGCCAGCAAACAATTAGCCGAAAAAGAACCAGGTTTTTTAACATCTGGCCCATATAAATTTAAAACATGCTCCGGCTCATCAGAAACATCTGACAACTCTGGAACACTTGATTGCATACGAAAAGCCATCTCATACTGAGCAATACGAGATTGTATTTGAGGGTCGTTAAGGATACCGAAATTACGTCGATTTAATTGCGCAACATCATCTAACATATCGCGACGCATTTCCCTGTTAATACCATCTGGATTGGATAAGTAGTAAACGGGATCACCTGTGTTACGAAATTTCACTCCTGAATGCTGTGTCGGCAAAAAACCAGATGACCACAACCGGCTATATAATGGTTGAGCATCACCAGAACCACCTCGAGAAGTCATTACAACATAAGACGGCAAATCTCTATTGATAGAACCAAGACCATATGAAACCCAAGACCCTATACTTGGCCGGCCCGATAACTGAAATCCAGTCTGTAAAAAGGTTATAGCTGGATCATGGTTAATGGCCTCAGAGTGAATTGAGCGAACTATACATAACTCGTCAGCAACTCCTCCTAGATTTGGTAATAATTCGCTCAACTCAAGCCCACTTTGACCGTAAGTAGAAAAAGAGTATTTTGTCGGTGTTACTGGCAATGTTTTTTGATTAGCTGTCATCCCGGTTAGGCGCTGCTTTCCTCTAATTGAGTTTGGTAGTTCCTTGCCTCGATGCTTCTCCAACTCTGGCTTAGGATCGAAAAGATCCATTTGAGATGGCCCCCCGGATTGAAAAAGGTAAATTACTCGCTTTGCTTTCGGGATAAAGTTGGGTTTCCCGGCGTGAAAACCATAAGAATCCTCCTGCCCCAATAAGCTACCCAATAAGATTGTCCCCAAACCATTTGCTGAAGAATGCAAAAATTTACGACGGTTCAAAGCATCTTGTTTCAGCAGCAAATCAATTAAATTATTTCGTTTAGGTCTCACTTATTAATTAATTCGTCCAGATTCAGAATTACGCTTGCAACAGTTACGAGAGCTGCAAGCTCTACCTGATTAAGATTTGGATCAACCAAACTTTCCCCTTGGCCAAGTAATTTTTTTGCACTATCAGGCTTAGCATTAAACATTGCCAAACGTCGCTCATAACCATTGACCAATAATTCCAACTCATATTTTTCAGGGACTCTTGCGGTTGCACTTCTAAACGCCCATGCAATTCGATCACTGGAATTAGCACTGTGATTCATAATTTGCTCTGCGAATTTTTTTGATGCCTCCACATATGTAACTTCGTTCATCAGGGCAAGGGCTTGCAGTGGCGTGTTGGTGTTGGCACGCCTAACAGTACACACCTCTCTGCTAGGAGCATCAAACAATAGCATGCTGGGGTGTGCCACGGTTCGTCGTATTCGGGAATAGAGACTACGACGGTATAATTTCTCACCATGATCTTGCGCAAAAGTACCTCGCTTTTCTACTTCACGCCATAGACCAGCAGGCTGATAAACCCACATGCTTGGACCTCCATGTTTCTCAACCATCAATCCAGAAAAAAATAACGCTTGATCCCTCAACATCTCAGCTGTTAGTCGAATTCTAGGCCCACGACTTAATAATCTATTTTCTGGATCAATCCGTTGCCGACGAGCATCAGTATTTGCACTTTGTTGATAGGCAGAACTAATAACCATTTGCTTAAGCAAGCGTTTCACATTCCATCCATTTTCAACAAAGTCAGAAGCTAACCAATCAAGTAATTCCGGATGGCTCGGCCAGTCAGCTTGAACACCTAGATTTTCTGAGCTTTTAACTATCCCAACTCCAAAAACCTGTTCCCAAAGTCGATTCACCACAACACGAGCTGTGAGCGGATGTTTTCCATCTGTAAGCCATCGAGCTAATGCCAAACGATTCATGGGAATATTTTTTGGCGTTTTTGAAAACGCTGACAACAACCCCGGGTAAACCTGATCACCAATAGAATCATATTGTCCACGATTCAATATGAATGATTTTCGAATTTTGTTGTCTTGCATTATCATAACAAATGGATGCTCAGCCTCTAATTGATCTATTGCAGCCTTTCGCTGAGCATTTTCAAATTTAGATTCAATCTGCTTTTTTCGAGAATCAAACTGCGTTTTCTTATATCGCATACGAGGTTCAGCACTTCCTCGAAGATTATTTATAAAACCTTTCTCATCCAGATTATTAAAAAGTGCGAAAAGTTGATAAAACTCCTTCTGACTAATAGGATCATATTTGTGATCATGACAACGAGCACAGCTTAATGTTATTCCCATCCATACAGAACCCATCGTCTGAACTCGATCAATCACATACTCAGTCCGCCATTCATTATCAAGTGCACCACCCTCTGTATTGATACGGTGGTTACGATTAAAACCAGTCGCAAGCACCTGGCTCTCCGTGGGATTTGGTAATAAATCCCCAGCGAGCTGCTCAATAGTGAATTGGCTGTAAGGCATGTTTTGGTTAAATGCTTCAATTATCCAGTTACGCCAAGGCCATTGGCTATTCTCAAGATCATTGTCATAACCATGACTATCTCCATACCGAGCCCCATCAAGCCACCAAACCGCCATTCTTTCGCCATATCGAGGTGATTCGAGTAAACGATCAATCACTCTTTCATATGCACCTGGCTTAGTATCCTCCAAAAATCTATCAACCTCTTCCAACGATGGGGGCAAACCAGTTAAATCAAGAGTTACTCGCCGAATTAAAACCTCTCTTTCAGCCCGCTTCTGAGGTGATAGATCAACCTCAGTCATTCGCCTTAAAATAAACCTATCGATTTCATTTCGGCCCCAATTACCAACACTGGGAAGCTTGGACTTAGAATGTGATTGAAAAGCCCAATGTTTCTCGTAACGAGCACCTTCTATAATCCATTGCTTTAGTGTAGCCTTTTCCAGACTTGAAAGAGCAACTTCATCGGGAGGGGGCATGGCTTCACTTTTGTCAGTCGTGAAGATCCTGTTAATCATTTCACTTCCCTTTATGCTTCCAGGTAAAATAGCCTGAACACCATCACGCATTGCATAAGCCGAATTCTTATCATCAAGGCGTAAATTTGCTTTTCGCTTAACCTGATCTGCCCCATGACAAGAAAAACATTTATCTGCTAAGATCGGAAGCACATCCTTGTTATATTTCACTTCCCCTCTAGATAGAGAAACTAAAGAATAAAACAAAAAGGTGAGCAAAATCCTAATCATTATTTAATAGATTCAATCAACTTATTGAAAAGGCCTCCACTCCTTAATAGCCAATTGCGCCTCCATGAATTCTTTTTTCATTATTTTAACTCGATCTGGATATATATTTGCTAAGTCCTTTTTTTCGCCAACATCATTCAATAAGTCATACAACAAACCCTGTTCATGATAAACAGAAGGCTCCCTCTTCCCCGTGTATGGATCACGAGTTCTGGATCGGGT
>JAYZHR010000233.1:0-4261 GCA_036166355.1 Verrucomicrobiota bacterium
CACCAAATTCATACCGTTCTAGAGAAACAAACTCCTCTTTGTAATCTATATTTAGAGCTACTACATAAGCACGATTTTGATGTTGATAGCTTTGGTAGTAGTGAAGAGGACATGGGTCTGTTAAATACTTAACTAGAACTAATTAACATTTGAGAAGCTTCGTATTGCCTGTAAATCGGTCAGGATACGCAATTTCGCAGGTTATTTAGGATTGGTATCAATCTTATTAATTCCTGCTCCATTTGCATTACTATTCGGTTTTCTAGGGATAGAAGTAATGATGAAATGCCCGTTAATAAGCTTTAAACTGTTGATTGAAAGGGTTTTAAGATGGAGCCAGAGATCAGAATCGAACTGACGACCCGCTGTTTACGAAACAGCTGCTCTACCACTGAGCTACACTGGCTTTAAAGCTGAATGACTTAACTTTCAGTCAATTATATAAGCAAGAAACACAGTGTACTTGAATTACTGCTAGATACTCAATTATTTTGATTATTCCTAAAATTTTTCGCCAGATTCTTTTAATAAAGTAATTTCCGTGTCCTCTATCTTCCCATTCATATTCATTAGTTTGTTATCAATTGTAAATATATGCCTAATTTCATTCCAATTTCTTGGAGTTGTTGCATAGTCAGATACTTTTTTTTCATCTAATAAGTTGTATTGAACAGTTACTAAGTTTGATTCTTGATGCCATGACCCTTCAAATTCACCTCTAGTTTCCAATCCATCGATATCCCATATGGTTTTCACAATTATAGTACAGGATCCGTCTTGATGTAGGGTGTAATGATAATTACTAATCTTCTGCATTTTCCCCCCCTCTGAATTAATTCCCGTTATTACCTTTCCTTTCCATGAGCCAACTGGCGAATGTATTGGTTTTAGGCAGCCAATAATGATTATTGATGAAAAGGTTGCAAATAATAGGTTTTTTATTTGATACATTAATATCTTTTTTTATTTCGTTAACTAATTTTTAGACATAATTATCTGTTTAAATTAAGTCATGACTGCAGAATTACTAATTATTTTGTCAATTAATTAAAGTCTCTATTAGTTGCCTATAAATGTTTTCGACTTTGAACTCTGTTAGAGCTTGTCTAGGATGCCTTCCACTAACCTCCTTGATTATGAATAAAACACGGCGTTCTTTTTTTGGTAAGTGCGGTCTTTTTACTGGAGCAATGGCGTTAAAGCCAATGGGTGTGCTAGGTCAAGATGTAGTGAAACGTAAGCGGATTGCCTTTTTAGGTACTGAAGTGCGTACACACTCACATTCGCAGCATTTTCTTGATAGGCTTGCACTAGGTTATGGTTGGCGAGGTAGTTGGCAGGAACCGCGAGTAGATATTGCATCAGTATATATCGATCAATTTCCCCAAGATGGCGATCTTGGGCGCAGCCGAGTCAAACGTTATGGTTTAAAGCTTTATCCCACTATAGAGCAGGCATTGACACTTGGCACTGGTGAACTAGCAGTTGATGGAGTGGTGATTATTGCTGAACATGGGAAATATCCAGCTAATGAAAAGGGTCAGAGACTTTACCCTCGTTATGAATGGTTTAAGGAATGTGTAAAGGTATTTGAGAAGAGTGGTCGTAGTGTTCCAGTTTTTAATGATAAACACTTATCGACGACTTGGGCTCAATGCAAAGAAATGGTTGATGATGCAAAGAGACTCAATTTTCCGTTTTTCGCTGGCTCATCATTACCGGTTACTAGAAGGATGCCTTCTATTGATATGCCCCATAATGTGCCGTTGAAGGAAAGTGTATGTGTAGCATATGGTGGAGTTGATAGTTATGACATTCATGCTCTTGAAACAGCACAGTGCATGTCAGAACGACGCCGAGGCGGCGAGGTGGGTATTCGTCAGGTTCATGCATTGCGGGGGGCAAAAGTTTGGGCGAGGTTGGCTGAGGCTCGTCATTCTGATACGCGAAGGCTTGTAGTTGCAGCACTAACACGTAGTCACAATCTTCCAGTTGAGGGAGGTTATTACACAGGAAAGATAACTTTTGACTGGGTGCGAAATACTTTTTCCAACCCAACCGCTTATTTCATTGATCATAACGATGGTTTTCGTACGACAATGGTTCTAACACGAATACAGGATTTTAATTATGCCGGTTTGCGGGCTGACAATGATGAGATTGTTTCTACTCAGATGTACTTGCCTATGCCCACGCATGGATCTACCACGGCTGATTTTTTCCATCCATTATGTCGACACATTGAAGATGCTGTGATTACCGGTAAAGTTCCTTATCCTGCAGAGCGGACCTTATTGACTTCTGGTATGACTTTAGCCGGAGTAGAGTCATTGCATCGTGGGCAGGTTCCAATAAAGACGCCACAGATGAATGTTCGCTACAAAGTAGGCCCAGAGTCCACCTATTGGAGTGATTAATTGCATGTCCATTATTAACCATGTCTCTTAGGATTGGTGTTGGTGGTATTTTTATTGAGTGTAACCATTTCACAAATCAACTCACAGATTTAGAAGCCTTCGAACGATCAGAGTATTTAAGCGGATCCGAACTGCTTGCCAAAAATACCGGGGTTCTTGGTGGCATGTTGTCTTTGTTGAATTCTAATGGATTTGAGCCAGTTCCATTGCTTTATGCTAGTGCCTGTCCTGGGGGCGTCTTGCAGTCGGACACTTATAGTTCATTGAAAGATGAATTACTGCAGTTACTCAATGAATCAGGTAAACTTGATGGTATTCTACTTTGTTTGCATGGAGCAGGGGCAGCGTTAAATGCACCTGACTTGGAAGGTGATTTGGCAAGAGCTGTTCGTGAACATATTGGTGATGGAGTGCCTATTGTTGCCACACTGGATTTACACGCTCATATTACTGAAGAACTTCTTGTTGAAACCGATACTTTGCTTGCGTGGGAAACTTATCCTCACAACGATGCCTTCGAAACTGGCGAGCGTGGAGCTCAAGCGATTATAGATATTTTGGAGAATCGTTTAAAACCGGTTATGGCTATGGCTAAAGTGCCACTTATCGTTAGTGCTATTCATGGACAAACCAAGCGGCCAGGTCCGTTTGCCGATATTATGTACGAGGCCAAGCGACTAGAGAATAATGATACTCTCTATTCAATTAGTCCTATTTTGGTGCATCCATATTTAAATCTTATTGATATGGGCGGTGGAGTATTAGTCGTTTCAAATGGTGCCCAATCAGTTGCCGTTGATATTGCTAGGAGTTTAGCCAAACGTTATTGGGATAATCGTTATGAATTGCAGCCTTGTACAATTAAGCCAAGCGATGCAATTCGTCGTGGCATGTCAATTGAGGGTGGGCCGATATTACTCGTGGAGACGGCGGATTGTTGCGGTGGAGGAGCTGCTGGTGATAGTGTCCATTGCCTTAAAGCTTTACTTAAGGAAGCTCCCGATGAATTAGCAATTATTCCTGTGGTTGATCCTGATGCTGCACAGCTAGCACATAAAGTGGGGATTGGTCAAAAGATTCAATTGCAGCTTGGGCACAAGCTTGATCCAAAATGGGGAGAACCTATTTTATTAGAAGGAGTTATTATACAGTTAAGTGATGGTTTATTCACTTATCGTGGTGGTATTTGGGATGGCCGTGTTGGTTGTATGGGGCAAACTGCAGTATTAAAGATTGGTTCAATTCAGATTGTTATTACTAGTAATGCTACATATGACTGGATGACTGAACAATTTGAACTACTAAATTTAGATATTGCCCATACCAAGTTTATTGTTGTGAAAAATCCTATGAACTATCAGCAAGCTTATGAAGAGATAATGAAAGCAGCTTTTGTACTTGATACGCCTGGTCCAACACCTGCAAATACTAATGCTTTAACTTACACGAATTTTACTGATAATTGGTTTCCTGTAGATACTGATATTGAGGTTAATGAACCTGTTATTTTATTTTCAAAATGTCGTGATTTGGCTCGAAAACAATAAGTTCCCTTGCTCGAATGGATTGATGCTGTAAGAGTTTGTTTAGATGTTTTTACCCATGAAAAAATTATTATGTTGCTGCTTATTTGCTGTCTTCGCTCTTTATGGTGTTGAAATTCAGTCTGCGGAACCGAACAACTTAAAAATATTAGAATCCAAGAAGATTTGGCCTGGTGAGCCGCACAGTGCATTTACTGACCTCGAGCGTTTTCAAGATAAGTGGTATTGTGCATTTCGGGTTGGTAAGGGGCACGCCGGAAAAGGTGATTACGGAAGTATTCGTGTAATTGTTTCTGATGA
>JAYZHR010000234.1:0-2907 GCA_036166355.1 Verrucomicrobiota bacterium
TGGAAAAGAAAACGCTAAAAGCCCTCACGATAATTTTTTTTACTACCGTGGCAGCGGACTACGAGCAGTCCGCAGTGGAAAATGGAAACTCCATATCAATAATAATAAAAAGGGAAAGAAAGGAAAACAACATGAACTAACTTTATATAACCTATCAAAAGATATCAGCGAAAAAAATGATATTGCAGCTAAAAATAAAAATCTTGTAAATAGATTGTATAAAGTTGCACAAGCTTTTGACTTGGAACTTAAAAAAAATGCCCGCACAGCAGGCACGGTTAACAAAAAACTAAACCAAAAAAACAATCCCAAATGAATCGGAATATCAGCAGTTTAATTCTTCATTCAAATTTACGTTTTCTATAATCACCAATTTTTGGTGCATCTGAATTAACCTCTGGCCCAAAGTAACGAAGTAATACCAGAGGTTCTGTTTCACTGGTATTTTCAAAAGTAACACCTGCCTTTGCACCCGCCTCTGTACAAAAATATTCATCCTCAGTTAACTCATAAAATCGGATTAGTTTGGGACTATTCAATGGTTGACCATTGATCTTTCCCTTGCCTTGAACGCATATTCCACTCCAAGCTCCTTTATCTTTAACTGTGCAACTTGCCCCAGGATCCACCGTCAGCTCTTTGGCAGTGAATAGCTGTTCCTTTTTTATGCGCCCATAAACAATCCAACGGTCAACGTATCCTTCACTCCGAGTATCTGCCACAGGAATAGGTTCAAGATAATGATTATCCTTAAAATTTGGATCCACATTTCCAGCCCAATCTAGTTGATTTACAATAAAATCGAGATCCTTGTGCTTGTTCTTCGGCATATCCTTAACAAGCAAACTCCAAGGCACTTCCCTACCCTCAACAAGACTCTGATACATACCAAAAACATCACTGCCCCATTGAGGCTCATATGTACACAAGCTACCTGGAGCATGCAGCACGCAAGGAGGAATAAGCCAGCCTGTTCCAGGCTTTAGCCTGTAAGCCTTAGATAAATCAAGGATACCATTGTCTCCTTTATTCCAATCCTCAAGGCATTTTCGTAATTGCGCTTTTGTCGTCCCCGGCTCAAGCCCCATAAAAGTATACGGAAAATTATTTCCAACATTGTTATGCTGAGGAGGAAAATAATAACTCTCAGGTTTCCCCTCCTGCCCAACAAGCTTGGCTTGCTTGGCATTCTGATGCATATGATGTGGTATTGGCCCCATATTATCAAAAAACTTTGAGTATACCGGCCACTTCCCATACTTCTTCCATATCCGCTTACCAATTATATCCGCACCACACTCTGCCACTGCATCCCTAAGAGTGAACCGATTACGACCGTGCACCACATAACTCAAACCTTCATCAGGTACTCGCCCTTCATTTGCAGCCTCAGTAGTTGAACCAAACCATCGCTCGTCTATACCACCACGATTAAGCCCATAGGCATAGGTATCATTTGGATGAAGCTTCAATCGAAGCCCCGGCTGTAAAAACGAACGAGGAACCCATGCTGGTGCCAACCTCAACAATCCACCGTTCGCTTCCAATGCAGCATCCACATACTTTCGCACATTCTTCTTAATAGTCTTGAGTTGTTTAACGGATGAAATACTCATGTCTTATTTGTGTTGAATTAATTTTAAAAGAGGAAATTCCAGCTGGGGAATTTGATCCATCCTCACCTTAAAGTCTAGTGGATTTAGGCGGTCACCTTTACTGACAGGCTTCACACTCTTCGCCATTGCGCATTGCTTCAATAGAACAAGCTGCTCTCTCCTCAGGTGTATACTCTTTTTTGGGAGACTCAACACCCTGCTTCTTCACTGCAACAGTGGCTTTCTCAATATTTGAGGCACCCAGAGTCCGAAGATAATATGTAGTCTTTAAACCACTCCTCCATGCAGCTCGATACATATGCGAAAGCTGTTTCATGTCCGGTTTAGCTAAAAATAAGTTTACAGATTGCGATTGATCTATCCACTTTTGCCTACGAGCAGCGGCAGCGATCATCTTTATTGGATCAATATCAAAAGCAGTCTCAAATAACTTCTTTGTTGCTTCAGGAACTTTATCAATATCATGCATGTCCCCGTCATGATATTTTAATTCATTCATCATGTCCTCATCCCAAAGCCCTTTACTCTTCAATTCGTTAACTAGGTTTTTATTAAGCACGATAAAGTCACCCGACAAATTGCTCTTAACATATAAATTTTTATAAAGCGGTTCAATGCAAGGCGATGTTCCCATAATATTAGCAATGGTTGCCGTTGGAGCAATCGCCAAAACATTACTATTTCTCATGCCTTGCGTTGCAATTTTTTCACGAATTGGAGCCCAATCCATCTTCCCGCTTCGAGGAACATCGACTTCTTGCCCCCTCTCATCCTCCAGTATATCTATCGTGTCCTGAGGCAACAAACCACGATCCCATTTTGAACCGATGTAAGTTTTGTATTTACCCTTCTCTTTAGCCAAATCACTCGAAGCCTCGTAGGCATAATAAGCAATTGCCTCCATAAACTCATCGTTAAACTCAACAGCATCCTGTGAATTGAATGGCAAGTTCTTTTCGTAAAGAGCATTTTGCAACCCCATCACTCCCAAACCAATCGGTCGGTGGCTCTGATTCGATTTTCTCGCAGGTTCTGTAGGATAAAAATTTATATCAATTACATTATCTAAAGCACGAACAGCAATCCTGATAGTCTCTCGCAATTTAGGAAGATCAAGCTGTCCATCCTTGGTTAGATGATTATCCAAAACAACTGATCCTAAATTGCAAACTGCGGTTTCATCCTTGCCAGTATTTAAAGTAATCTCAGTACAAAGATTAGAGCTATGAATTACTCCTACATGATCCTGAGGACTACGAACATTACATGGATCCTTAAATGTGATCCATGG
>JAYZHR010000235.1:0-11310 GCA_036166355.1 Verrucomicrobiota bacterium
AGTCAGTGCATTGTGTTCTTGAGCTAACTTTATGAAATTACTTGGGTCGGATATACTCCCGTCAGTTGCTGGGTATTGAAGAATTGTGGCAAATACTGGAATACTAAAATCAAAGTTGGATGGGCTCTCAATTAGAACTTTGAGCCCAATTGCTTCTGCGCGTGTACGGACCACAGAGATGGTTTGTGGATGACAATACGTGGAGACAAAAACTGTCTCGCTTTTATTACTTGAATTTATGTTGTGGCACATAGTGACCGCCTCGGCGACGGCAGTGCCTTCATCAAGCAGTGAAGCGTTTGAAATCTCCATGCCTGTAAGATCGCAAATCATGGTTTGATAATTGAGCAACGCTTCAAGGCGCCCTTGTGAAATCTCAGCTTGATAAGGCGTGTATTGCGTGTACCAACCAGGGTTTTCTATAAGGTTACGCTGTATTACAGGAGGGGTAATACAATTGTGGTAACCCATTCCAATATAGGATCGCCATACTTGGTTTTTATTAGCCAATTGACGAAGCGACTCAATTGCTTCTGTTTCGTTTTTGGCTTCAGGAAGTTTAGGGGTGTCTTTACTGAGGATACTATTGGGTACTCCGTTGAGGATCATCTCTTCTAGAGAACCTTGCCCTAATAAACGTAACATGGATTTTATATCCTCTTCTCTAGGGCCAATGTGTCGGTTGACAAATAAGTCGGGATGCTTATCAGGCATGTTTTATTTCGATATTTTTTTGTAGGAAATTGTTCGCCTCCTACGGAGAACTTACGACAAGAAATAAAAATTCTACAAGGTAGATTATGCTATTGTGAATAAGTCCTTCTAGGGGTTTGTTGGCCTATTAAGGACTAGTAAGCAGCGGAAACCGTAATCATCTGAGCTAACGTGATTAGCAACAAGAAGTGGTTGGTTAGGATTAAGCAATTTACGACTTTTGTCTCGCCAGCTTCCACCTTGTAAGATGCGTGCTGAACCCTCTTGTTTAGGCCAAGCAATGCACCATTCCCATACATTTCCTCGAAGATCGTGAACTCCGTGTGAATTGGAGGGGAAGGAACCGGCAGGACTTGTCTTTAGGAATGGGTCAATTTTAAGTGGAACACCAAAATTTCCACTATTTGGGGTTGGGGGATATTCTGCTACATCTCCAAGCGTTTCTCTCCATTCTATTGTTGTTGGTAGTCTGTAGCCTTCATTTTCATTCAGCAGCCCAGTTTGGCGTTCACGTTTAGTAAGCCAGGCGCAGAAAGCTTGAGCATCTTCCCATTTCATATTTACAGCAGGATGGTTTTCGGAATCCTGAAACCATGCTGCTTTCCATTGGATATTATTAGTAGTGGCATATGCAGTGTAGTCTTGAACACGTGTTTCCCAAACACTTAACCAATTTTTTCCTTTTGCCAAAGGTATAAATTGCATTCCCAAGCTGTTAATGAAAATTGGTTTTTGATTTATTTTTTGTAAACCCGGATTTAGTCGAGGTGGCGTACTTGTATCAGAGCAATTGATGGAGATTGCAAGGAACGGCAACATCACAAGTTTCCAAATCTGTTTGAAAAGAAGAATAGGTTTATTATGCATCTCGATATAATGAGATGAGTTTTTGAGTTTGCTTTCGAGAAGCTAGAGCCAGAGCGGTTTTGCGCATCATTAATTTAACTTCTGATCGATTAACTTTTACTCTTTTATCTCCATCTAGAACATTGTTCTGTTTTAGTAGTGAGATTGTTTTAAGTCCAAGAATTACCGGCAATGTGCAAGCTCCACGCATACGAAATTGGTTAAATGGTAGCATGTCAATGTAGGTTGAGGCAGCGTTAAAATATTCTACAGTTTTATTTAGGTAGGAACTGTAAATTGGCTGGAAGCGGCTAATACTTTCAGGCAGTAGAAGGTCTTTAGCTGTGAGATTATTCTGGGCTAGAACGGTGGTGGGTATATAGCACCGTCCGGCACGTAGATCCTCAGGTAAATCTCGCAAAATGTTAATCATCTGAAGTCCTTTTCCAAATTGGACAGCATTATCAAACAGCTGAGCTTCTTTAGCAGCATCAACATCAAACAGATGGTTTAAGGAAATTTGTGTCCAAAATTCGCCGACACAACCTGCTACACGGTAAGTATAGTCATCGAGTTCATCTTCTTCGATTAAAGAGACAATTGTGTTGGCGTTAGCATTGGAAAAGCGTTGGAGGTCAAGTGTCTGGCCGCTAATAATTATATTCAATACTCTACGGATGTATTCTTGATCGGTTTCGGAAAATTCTTCCAAATAAGCTAATGGTAAATTAGCATTTTCAAGTAGCCTAGCTTCTTCAGGGTTTTGTTGTAGTTGAGCTAAGTTATCCAGACTAGGCATCTTATCACTTCGTCTTTGTATTCGGTCATTGTATTGTTCAAGTATATCTAGGCGTTGGCTAGTAGAGCCTCTTAAAGAATCAGCAATCGTATCCGATATTCTTGCTAGTAGATAACCAAGTCCGATTTGAGAACGCACTTTTTTTGGCAGTGCTTTAAGCGTGAGATAAAATGATCTGGAAGTGCCTTTCAGCAGAGAGTCTATAGTCTTTTGCTTTAGCTTTTGCATGCAGCTGAGAGATTGTTGGGCTATTTGACTAACCGGTGATCAACCAATAGCAGCCTATGGACACTGTTATTATACAACATGTCAGACCAAAGTGATGACCCAATCTTGGATGCCAATTTGTTAAGTATTTGTTTAAATGGCCAATGGCAGTTGTGAAAAGTATCATGGAAACAATAGTGCTTAAGGTGTAAGCACTTAAATAAAGTATTACCCCATCAAATTGAGCAATAGCCAGTGTCGGAAGTATTACCCAGAGATGTGTTCCTCCAGCAGCGCCGTGTAGCAGCCCGATACCTCCAGCAGCGTGGCAATGTTTGTGATTGCGACTTGTTGTTTTGGACAGGCCAATGTGTGAGTGAATGTGTGAGTGCCGAATGCCGTAATGATTGTGCTCGTGAGTGTGAATTTTCCCGCTTAGTACAGTATAAATCCCAATGATGCCGGTAAGTATTAGGAGTGCACCCACTAAATTTTCTGCCCATGTAGATATGCCTGCGACATAAGAGGAATCTTTTAGTAGCCAAATGAGTACCCCAATAAATGCTACTCCAACTGCGTGGCCAATGCCCCACCTCAAGCCAAGATACCAAGTTGCGGTGTTTTCCTTCCGGATAGCGAAAGGCGCTAAAGCAGCCAGATGATCTGGGCCAGTAAAAACATGAACCAATCCTGCCGCAAATCCAATGAGTAGCAATTCCATACTCCTTTGTACGGGCAATCCGAATAGCATAATGACCTAGTTTGTGAAAGCGTAAAAGGTCGCTTGCTTAGCTTGCTCCTGTTCCGTTGAAGACTGCTGGGATGGTTCGTATAAGGATTTTTATATCAAGCCATAGAGACCAATTGTCGATGTATTCCAAATCGAGTCGAACCCAGTCGGAAAATTCTTTAACTTCATTGCGACCACTAATTTGCCAAAGGCAGGTAAGGCCTGGTTTTACACTTAGGCGACGTCGATGAGAAAGGTCCTCAAAACGTTTAGTTTCATCTACTGGGAGAGGTCTTGGTCCTACAAGACTCATTGAGCCTTGCAGGACATTAATTAACTGCGGTAGTTCATCTAGACTATATTGCCTAAGAAACCTACCTATTGGAGTAATTCTGGGATCATTGGATACCTTGAAAACTGGGCCTGTCATTTCGTTCATTGCCTCTAGTTCATGCTTGCGTTGCTCAGCATTGGTATTCATTGAGCGAAATTTATACATTGTAAATGGTCGGCCATTGATACCACTTCTTTTTTGTCTAAACAGAATAGGGCCCTGTGATGTAGATTTTATGGCTAAAGCACAAATTAGTAATACTGGACTTAATACTAAGATCATTGTGAAAGCACCAATGTAATCAATAATTTGTTTGGCCAGACTTTGAAATGAGGGAGCTGGTGTGGTTTGAAATACTAACAAAGGAACTCCATGGAAATCATCAACTGTAGTTCGGGCAATTTGAGTATTAAAAAAATCAGCTGCTAGCCAAACCTCCACGCCTTCGAGCTCGCAAGCGTTGATAACCTTTTCTATCAAGTCAAATTTTGTGTGACCTGCATTAATTAGAACAACATTAATAGAGTGTTCATGTAAACTATCTATTAGTTCATCAATGGATTTATGATTGATATTGAATTCCATTACGACACGGTAATTGTTGTTTTTCGTGTCACCAATGCGGCGATACATTTCTTGAGTTTCTAATTCTGAACCAAGTAGTATCAGGCGTTTTTGAGAGTCCGATCGCTTCATTTGATTGCGTCGCGCTAGTCTCCAGATTTCTTCTTTGGTCCATATAAGTGAAATGCAAATTAGTGCAAAAAATATTATAACAGATCGAGTTAACTGAATTTTGAGAGCGAAAATACCAAAAATAATTCCCAGAGTGACAATCATGGTTGCTTTAACCAGTGACCAAAATATTTGCTTTCGACTTGTCCAATAGGATTGAGAGTAAAATCCCTGTGTGTTCAATGTAATTGGTGCAATGAACAAGAGTAGAAGACTGATCCAGATATACGGTCGGCCAGACGGTCCTCCCCAAAATGATGCGATTTCTGGCTCTGCACCAAACAAATCTACATCGAGTATACTGCGTAAACTATGTGCCAACCAAAGACTTACAGCGAAAAAAAGTCCATCAATCAATTTGCTGATGGTATTTTCAATTTGACGCTGGTTACTTAGCATAAGGGTTTGGAAACGAATTGTTCGGGCGACTATCTACCTCTCACTTGGTATAGTAACAAACTAAAAATTAGTTATTGCATTGCACTTTGACTCTCAAAAGCAACGAAAGTTCAAATTGTTTGGTCAGGTGTTAACGGTTTACCACTTTTCTTCGACTTTTTCGCCGAAAAGACTATTGAGCTCTTCCTTGAGTCGCTCGACAGGTAACCCGATCACATTTGAAATTGAACCAGAGACACGTTTGGCAATTAAGTGTTTGTGCTCCTGTATTGCATATCCGCCAGCTTTATCAAGCGGATCGATTTTGTTTAGGTATTCACTGATTTGTTTAGAGTTAAGTGGAAGAAAAGTAACATTAGTGATCACTGATAAGGTCTTGTTTATTTCTTCATTAAGATAAATCAAACTTACGCCAGTACTCACCTGATGAGTTCGTCCTTGGAGTTTGGTGATCATTTCATGTGCATCTTCCAAGTCTGTGGGTTTGCCATAAACGTTATCCTCGAGGTAAACCATTGTATCGGCTGCGATTACTAGGCATTCGGGATGTAACTCTGCAATTGGTTCAGACTTGATACGCGCATTGGCTTCACATAGTTCCGGAATAAAATCGTATCCGTCTATAAGCTCTTCTGCATGGCTAGGTAATACTTCAAACTCAATGTCCATCGAAGCGAGTAGCTCTGATCGTCTAGATGATGCTGAGGCAAGTATTACTGGCGGGAGGTTGTCCATATTTATTACAGTCCTTTAAAGGGCAAAAAATGAATATTACACTTTTTTATTGTTATCGCAAGCAAGAGCCGCGGCAATAAATCCTTCAAAAAGTGGATGAGGCTTGTTGGGTTTGCTCTTGAATTCAGGATGAAATTGACTAGCCAAATAAAATGGATGGTTAGGTACTTCAATAATTTCTACCAGTTTTTCGTCCGGTGATTGACCGCTGAAAATAAGGCCTGCTTCCTCAAATTGTTTTCGATAGCTATTATTAAATTCATAACGATGCCGATGCCTTTCATGAATTTCCTCCGCATCATAAAGCCTAGCAGCTAAAGATCCTGAGGTAAGTTTGCAGGGTTGTGATCCAAGACGCATTGTGCCGCCTTTGTCGGTAACGTTTTGTTGTTCGTCCAAAAGAGCAATCACTGGATCAGGGGTTTCTGGGCAAAATTCAATTGAGTGAGCTTCCTTCAATTTAAGTACATTTCGGGCAAACTCAATAGTTGCAATTTGCATCCCTAAACAAAGTCCCAGATAGGGAACGTTGTTTTCACGGGCATATTGTGCTGCAAGTATTTTTCCTTCTGTTCCTCTCTCTCCAAATCCGCCAGGCACAAGGATGCCTCCGTATCCCTTGAGAGTTTTTGTAGCTCCGTTTCTCTCGATGTCTTCGGCTTCAACTCGTTCAATAGTAACGCCACAATCGTTGGCTACTCCTCCGTGTATTATGGCTTCATAAACTGATTTATATGCATCTTGAAGCTCTACATATTTGCCAACGACACCTATGCGAATTTGGTGTTGAGGTGAGACAAGTTTGCGAATGATATCTTGCCAATAATTCATGTCTGCCGATGGAGTATCGAGTTGCAATTTCCGGCAAATCAAATCGTCTAGACCTTCATTTTGTAGCATGAGTGGCACTTCGTAAATAGAGTGCTCAACATCTATCTCCTCGATGACTGCTTCATATTGTACATTACAGAAAAGCGAAAGTTTTTGGCGAAGTTCTTCATTTAATGGTTTTTCACAGCGACATACTAGTACATCTGGGGTAATTCCGATTTCTCTGAGCTTGGCTACACCTTGCTGAGTAGGTTTAGTCTTTAATTCTCCAGCCGCCTTGATGAAAGGAATGAACGTGACGTGAAGAAATAGAACATTGTTAGAACCGGCATTTAGGGCAAACTCTCGAATTGCCTCAACAAACGGTAATCCTTCAATATCACCGATCGTCCCGCCAATTTCTGTGATCACCACATCGGCCTTACTTTTTTCTCCGATTTCCCGAATGCGGTTTTGTATTTCATCTGTGATATGAGGGATGACCTGAACTGTTTTTCCGAGATAGTCTCCTCTTCTTTCTTTATCAAGTACTCGCTGGTAGACTTGGCCACTTGTTAGATTGTTGAACCGAGTTAACTTTGTATTAGTGAATCTTTCATAGTGCCCAAGATCAAGATCGGTTTCGGCACCATCATCGAGAACATAAACTTCACCATGCTGGAATGGGCTCATTGTTCCAGGGTCAACATTTAGGTAAGGATCAAATTTTTGGAGCGTTACTTTTAGACCTCGGCGTTCTAAAAGCGTGCCAACAGCTGCGGCTGTTAAACCTTTGCCGAGGGAGCTAACCACACCTCCTGTTACAAAAATATGTTTCACGATTCTGTCTTTAAATGTTCTTGAAGTATTATTAAATCTTCTGGTGTATCTACACCGATACTATCGTAATTCACAACCGCAACGCTGATCGAAATATCGTTTTCTAGGGCGCGCAATTGTTCCAGCTTTTCCGATTTTTCAAGGGATGAAATGGGATGATTCACAAATCTTAAAAGTGTATCCTTCTGGTAACCGTAAATACCTATATGCTTCAAAAAAGGAAATGATGTTATGTTCTCAGAGATAGAGGAATTAGCTACATCACGCACATAGGGGATTGCATGCCTTGAGAAGTATAGAGCTTTACCTAATGAATTGACAACGACTTTCACCACGTTTGGATTTTCCAAGTCTTCTGGCTGCTTGATTGGGGCTGCTGCAGTAGACATTTCATTTTTATCAAGTAAAACTGCCACTTTATCAATTACATCAGGATCGATCATTGGTTCGTCGCCCTGTATATTTACTACAGCGTCTAGATTGCATCTCTGGCTTACTTCTGCAACACGATCTGTACCGCTTTGATGATCGGAACGAGTCATTTCGACTCGGCACAAGTCTTTGACCGTCTCTGCAATTCTAGGGTCATCTGTAGCCACAATCACATCTTTGAGCATTTTAGATAGAAGGCACTTTTCCACTACATGCTGTAGGATTGGTTTATCACCCAATCGTTTTAGCAATTTTCCGGGAAAACGCGTGGAAGAGTATCGAGCGGGGATAATTCCTGTAATTGTCATGTTGCTTTGCCCGATACAGAGGGTTGGGGCTAAAAGCCTTACCAAGCAACACCCATGCGGACAGGGATTGTTATACTAGTTGAAACATAAGGTCAAAACTTCTCGAGTAAAACTGGTTCTTTAAAGCGTAGAATTGATTGTGAATAAATTGAAGTTGCTCTACCAAACGGCGGCTGTTAACTCCTTTTACACCAATTTATGCATGCTCAGTCCCCAAACTTTATGCAGATTGGATCTCTTTCCGATAAGGATAAATCTGCCTTGGTTCGATTGTTATCTGATCCGGATCCAGCGATCTATCATTCTGTACGTATAGCTTTAATGGATTGTGGTTCAGATGCCCGATCTTGTTTGAGAGCTGGGCTAAGCAGTGATGATAGGCTTGTGAGGCAGCGTTCTTGGGAGTTAATCACTTTGTTGGATCGTAAGTCAGCTGATGTTGATTTTATTTCTTTTTGTAAACGAGGAGGTGAAAATCTTAATCTCGAAAAGGGTGTTTGGTTGTTAATAAAGACTGTGTTCCCGAATGTTGACCAAGGATTCTATCAATCAATTTTAGATGGCTATGTTCAGAGGGTAAGAAAAAAGTGTGATCCAAAACAAAGTTTTCCTGTCACAATGATGGAAATAAACCGGGTTTTATTTGAAGAAGAGTTTTTTTTGGGCGATAAAAAAAATTATTACGATCCTCAAAATAGTTATCTTAACCGAGTGATAGATCGTAAACTCGGTAACCCGATCAGTCTATGCCTGTTATATCTTTTTATTTCCAGACGATTAAGCATTCCTTTGGTGGGCGTGGCGATGCCAGGACATTTTATACTTAGACTTCAATCTCCGGCATTTAACATTTTTGTAGATCCATTTAATATGGGTAATTTCCTTACTCACAGTCAGTGTGCGGCTCGGTTGAAACGTGGTGGATTCGGATTTGAGAGTGATTTTCTTTCCCCGGTAAGTTCAAGGCGAATACTTTTGCGTATTTGTTCTAATTTGCACCAGATTTATCAGAAGAAACAGCATCTTGGTGAGCGAGATCGTATCCAGAAATATCTTATCAACCTCGCAAACTAATCTCGAATAGGTGTTTTTTATGCGAATATCATTCGTATAATTGTCTTGTCTTTTTTAGGTTCTAGCTTACTAAGCACCTGAGGTGTTTATAGTAGTGGCTTGTTTATGAGTTATTCCAGATTTTCAACTTATTTGCCATTTGGCTTCATGGTGATTTTGACGTTTGGTTTTTTGTTTAGTACCCCGTCATTCTTGCCTAGTTATAATGCTGTGGCTTCTCCGGAGGATTCAGATTCTTCTGGTTCGCCAGAGATAATTAGTATTCATTTTGATGGGGTTCAAGTAGTGGTCACTGTTCGTGTGCCTGAAGGTATTAGAAAGGTAACCTTAGAGGGCCGGCCGCGTTTGGGTAGTGGTAACTGGACTCCCAGAGCGATCAAGAGGATTGATGGTACTGGAGGACAATTAGTATTTCGTCTATCTGGTTCTAAAATTAATGAGATACTTCGTATTCGAGGTGATGATAAGGAGCAATTGCCAGCATCATTTTATACGGGTACGACTGATTTTAAGGAACAGTTGGAGGATAGTGAAGGTGCAATAATGGTCGAAGATGGAGGGGCTCCAGTTCCCGGTCGAGAAAGCGATTCTGAATCTACTGAAAAGGTAGACGGCGCGGATGGTGACCAGACGCGAGATGTAGTTGAATCGGATATATGGAGCATAAAAAACAATAAGCTTTATTTCTTTAACCGCCTTCGTGGTTTGCAAGTGATAAACTTGCAAGATAAGTCCAATCCAGTAGTGCAGGGAACGCTTGCAATGCCGGCTTCTGGTGAGCAAATGTATATGCTTGGAGACAATCACGTTATTCTGTTAGCTCGAGATGGCTGTAACTGGTGGAACAACGATGCCGAAAGCCAGATTATTATTGTGGATGTTTCTAAAGATACCCCGTTTATAACAAAGAGTTTGCCTCTTAAGGGATATATTCGAGAAAGTCGACTGGTAGGCACTGCGTTGTATATCGCTTCACAGGTTTATCGTAAAAAAGAGGTTCGTCGAGAGGACGGAACCAAGTCTATTCATTGGGAACATGGCTCGCAGATATCATCATTTGATTTGAATAATCCGGTACAGCCTATTGTGAAAGATTCGCTTTTCTTTGCCGGTTATAACAATGACATATATGCAACTGACAGCTTCCTGTTTGTATCAACTGCGGTGCCGAAGAATTATTATAAAACTGATTTGCGATGTATTGATATCTCTGCGCCGGATGGGTCGATGAAAGAGGCCGCAACTATTCGTACTGCTGGTCGTGTGGCGGATAAATTTAAAATGCGTTTGTCTGGTGATGTTTTAACTGTGATTTCTGAGACGCTTAACCGTAACTCGACAAACAACCGTGCTCGTTGGGAGACTTCTCTTGAGACATTTAGTTTCGATAATCCATACAAGCCTAAACGCCTTGGCAAGCTGAATTTAGCAAGAGGTGAGCGGCTATTTGCCACTCGGTTCGATGCTGATCGTGTTTACATTGTTACTTATGAACAAATTGATCCGCTGTGGATTGTTGATCTTTCTAATCCGAGTAAACCTGAGATTAAAGGTGAACTAAAGGTGCCAGGCTGGTCGACTTATATTGAACCGCTTGGGGATCGTTTGGTTTCTATCGGCGTGGACGACACGGATAACAAGCGGAGGGTAGCTGTTTCATTATTTGATGTCAGTGATGTGGCTAAGCCAAAGTTATTTGATAAGGTTACAATGGGGGACCGTTGGTCTTGGAGCGAAGCGCAGTATGATGAAAAGGCATTTACAGTGCTTCCTCATGCCGGTTTGATTCTAGTGCCTTATCAGGGTCACGAAGCTGGAGGGTATGCCAAGAAGGTGCAGATTATAGATCTAAATGAGAAGACATTGAAAAAAAGGGGTGTCATTGAACATGCTTTGCAGCCACGTCGTGCTACCGAGTATGAGGATTTTATTTTATCGATCTCTGGGCAAGAGCTACTTTCAGTAGATGCTTCAGATCGAGATTTACCCTTAGTTAAGGGGAAACTTGAATTGGCTTGGTTTGTAGATCAGGTCATTCCTGTCGGGGATTACCTTTTACAGTTGGCTCGAGGGGCCAATTGGTACTATGGCGAGCAGAGAGGGCCTTCAATTCGAGTTGCATCTATAAAGGATACCGATACTTCATTAAATAATCTTGTTCTGGATCGAAAGGTTTACCTTTCTGGTGTATCGGTTCGTGATAATATATTGTATTTACTTCAAACTAAGGCTTATCAGGATGGTGATCTTAAGCCTTTACCTGAAAATATTGATAAGAATAAGGAGCCTTCTGCAAATCTATTTTTGACTGTATTGGATTTATCCAAATTGCCTGAACTTTCGATTA
>JAYZHR010000236.1:0-3866 GCA_036166355.1 Verrucomicrobiota bacterium
CTATCCCTGTGTATGGCTGGCAATATGTGACAGCTGGCGGCCCTAGACCATGAGTTTCCAAATCAGAGACCGAGGAAAAATATTAGGCCAATTCTCCATTGAGGAAATTGAACGGATGCTAGACGACCATAAAATTGGCATGATGGCTGAAGCCTATGATGGAGGGGCGTGGGTAACCTTGGAAGAGCTAATAGAAAAAATGGATTCGGAACGTATTGCTCAAGAAAATCAACTTAGACTCAAACAAGACGAAGAAGCAAAGAAAGCGGCTCAGGCTCGCCAACAGAAGGAGCTGGAACTTGAAATCGAAAAGCAACGAACTCAACAACAAAAAATAGCTTATGAAAAAGAAGAACAAGCTCTTGCTGCTCGTGCTTATGCCCCTTCAGCTCTTCCCCCTCATGGTCAACAAGTGGTATTGGAAGCACATCGGGGATCTACGATTTTAACACTAGGAATCTTAAGTCTCTTTATGTGCGGTATTTTTACCGGCTTGCCTGCCTGGATAATGGGGAAGGGGGATCTAGAAAAAATGAAAACTGGGAAAATGGACCCACAAGGCGAGAGCTCTACCCGAGGAGGAATGATATGTGGTATGATCACTTGTATAATTTATATGGTGGCTTTTTTGCTTATTGTGTTTGCTGGATTTTAATAATTTCATGGATTGCAATTGGATCATATACAATGGAAAAACTGGAGCTGCTGTTCCCCTTGAAGCATTTCCCTTTGAAGTCGGCCCTCATCTAGATGCGGATATGAAGATTGAGGCCTCTGCTGAAAGGGAAGTCCAGTTCACTTTTTTTGATGGTGGACAAGATGTCGCCCTTTTCAACAGCGGTGCTAACAGTGTTTTTATCAATGGAAAAGCTCACCACTCTGGAGAATATGTATTGGAGGAGAATGTTGATTACCTTGTACTTGCTGGGAGCACTCCCTTGGCAATACGAGGAGGCAAAGGTCTCGGAGATTGGATTGACGTGTTAAACCCCAATCAGTGGACAGTATATGACTCTACTAACGGAGAAATGCTCGGGCCACTGACTTTCAGCGAAATTTTGGAGAATGCTCAACAACAAATTTATCCTGAGGACCGCGTAGTTTTGCTAGAGGGCATGGAAACCGGAGCCAGAATCGGCCAACTGCTTGAATCCTCAAACATCAGACCCAGCAAGAAACCAATATTACCCCAGACTATCGATCCTGCTTCAAATGACATCGTCCCTGCTCACTTAGAAATCGCCCCTGACCAGGGAGAATTAACCTGCCCGGTTTGTTGGCTGCATTTTGACGCAGAGGACGTGATGCATGTGGCTACACATCCCGAACTAAAAGGAGACCCTGTTCTTGGTCAGGATGCAGCAACTAGATTTCATGCCTCTCGTTTCGATGAATTAAACCGCGCCCTAGACCCTAAAGGCTCTCCATGCACCGAGTTTGCTTGCCCTCACTGCCGCCGGGAATTGCCTCCGGACTTTATTGCTGCCGAAGCCCATATCATTTCAATAGTAGGGGATGCAGCAGCTGGGAAGTCCTACTATCTAGCCACACTAACCAAACTGCTTCCTGAATTATTGTTTAGGGAAATGGGGGTGGTTTTTCAGGATGCCAATCCAGCTGGAAATGCAAAAATAAACAATCTTAAAAACACTCTTTTTGGAGCTAAAAAACCGGAAGAAGCCGTCCTTGCAAAAACAGAACTTGAAGGAGACATGTACGAACGCTGTACTCGTTATGAACGAGAAGTACAGATGCCTTCGCCTTTTGTGTATAGCATCTCCAAGGGAGAAGATGCCGATAGATCCTTGATCACATTATACGATAATGCGGGAGAACATTTCAGGCCTGGAATAGATATTAATGACCGCCCAGGAGCGCAGCACGTTTCTAATGCAGCTGGGATTATCTTTGTCTTCGACCCGTTTAGTTCGGTCGAATTTTTAAAGCTAATGAAAGATAGTTCTGACCCGCAAAAAAATCACTACAGGGACGATTACCACGATGTCATTCTAGCCGAGATGAAGGTGCGGGTACAAAAACTCCAGAATCTGCCTTCAGGAAAAAAAACAGACACCCCCCTCGCCATTGTTGTAGGAAAATCTGATGGCTGGAAGCATGCACTTCCAACTCAATTACGCGAAGATTTCATCGTTGATGGAAAATTAAATCTTCCTGCTTTATCAGAGAATCACAATTTAATCAGGGAATTCCTTATGCAGCATGACCCCAAAGTAGTGGCTAATGCCGAAGCATTTAGCAGCTGTATAAAATATTTTGCTGCTAGTTCTTTTGGCCATGCCCCCGCCGATGTACAAACAGCTCAAGGCTTTGTTCCCGCCCCTGACCCGGAAAAATTACATCCCCACATGGTAGAAATTCCTCCCTTGTGGATTCTTTCCCAAACAATCCCTTCACTCATTCCATCAATAAAACCCTGACCCATGCCCGAGCAACTGATATTCACAAGCACACCTAGAGGGCTAAAAGCAGGCTCTGGGGGTTATTGTACCGTTGCGCAAAGCAAGAATCTTCGGGATGGGCTCGTTCTTCCCCTAGAACAACTAAGCTATTACTCACATTTAACGCTGCCAGGACAGGAAACCTCGACTAAAAACCCGGTTATTTGTGTCTATCGCAAACTCACGTTAACTGGAAAGGAATACCGAATTCTCACGCGAATCGTCGACGCCGGGGCTGACCATACAGGTCGGTCCAACTACCTCGCACACCATTTGGTTTTTGAAAATGATTGGAGGAACGTCCCATCTCCAGCAGTTATCTTCAAATCGTGGCAAGGTTGGCACGACACTTGGCCCCATCCCGCAGGGTACATTGAAGAGGACCCCATAGATGAACTCAAAGCTCTTAACGCAGGAAAAGCATACTTCCCTGAGTTTTTTGAATATGGATGGCAGCATACATTCACCTCTTTTTTACAAGCTAAAGATGCTCAGTCACAATTTGACTGGGTAGGAGTCCGCAATGAGCCCGCTACATGCGGCGACATTCTTAAAGAAGCCAATCAACCACTAATTAAATTAGAGGGCCCCGTCGAGCTTCAAGGAGATTGGCTGCTTGCATTTAAGAATCCGGGGCGTAACGGAATAGAAGCTCCAGATAATGACGAAAACAAACTTATAGATTTATATGCGCATGCTCAGCAACAAGCCATTTGCCATGCACAAGATGCTGCCTTTGCAAAAGCAAATCAAAAAATTGATGAATCAGAAAAAACCCTGACCTATCAATTCAAACTAATAGAACAAGTATCCCAAACTATTTCAAAAACTATTCATGATTTTAGTACGGAGTATGATCATCTGACAGATGAAGGAGGAAGAAAGGCTAGACTTAATCAAAACACCAAAGGCGATCTCAAGGGGCCTCTGGAAAAGGCTGATATAGGGTATAAAAAGGCAGAACAATTAAATGGCGAGTCTTTAACCAAAATCACCGATGCTAAAAATCGATTAGCGGGGCAAGAGCTCATAGAACTAAACCTCTCCCAAGAACTGCAACAGCTTAAAGCATATGGGAATATTATTAATGATCAAAAATCTATTATAGATAAGATAATAAGTGATTTTTTGTCGGAGCTTGAAGCCATGAAGCCGATAAAACCTGTGCTGGCCAGCACCTCCCAACTTCATGCCCCTCAATCCTCTTTACAAAATCAAAGCATTTATATTCCCAGGGATAATACGACGTCGCAAGTTGCCAGCAATCCCACATGGCAAAAAAAAGAAGACTTCGATTATGAGCCGAAGACCGAAGGGAATAAATCCATTAAGTTATTAATTTTACTGATAATATTTATAGTTGCAACCGTTCTGATTGGCGTAGCATTTCCAAAAAAAAATCCAAAT
>JAYZHR010000237.1:0-2659 GCA_036166355.1 Verrucomicrobiota bacterium
AAAATGCAGCCCTAGCTTGATCGTTGGTTTTGTTTTTGTCTTTAGCATTTTCTTTTTTGGATAGTTTTTTTGCTTTTGATAGCAATTTATCTCTTTCTTTGGATCGGTTTTCACTGTTTGTAATTCCTTCATTGCGTTCGAAATATCGTTTGCCTTCAATCCATGTTTCAAGGCAGATAGATTTAGTGCTAAGTGGGGAGGCGGACCAAATTACGAAGTCCCCATCCTTGCCGGGTTCCAGTGAGCCTACGCGGTGATCAATGCGAAGTTGCTTTGCAGGGTTAAGTGTGACGAACTTTAGAGCATCGGATTTTTTGGTGTTTCCGTATTTAATTGCTTTTGCAGATTCGAGGTTCATTCGTCGTGCTAGATCTGATGAGTCGGAGTTGAATGACACTACTACTCCTCGTTGATGCATAAGGCTTCCAGCGTAGGGGATTGCATCTATTACTTCATACTTGTAACCCCACCAATCTGAAAAGCATGACCCTCCTGCGCCATGTGCTGCGATTTCGTCGGCAATCTTATAGCCTTCTAGGACATGTTGAAATGTTCCGATTCTAACTCCGAACTTTTCCATTGTTCTCATAAACGCAAGGATTTCATCTTGCCGATATGAATGGCAATGAATCCAGCGTTCTGCATTGATAATTTGACCTATTGTCTCAAGTTCTAGATCCCTCCTGGGTGGAGCTCCTCCGCTTTCCCTGTATCGTCGCCATTCACGGTTATACTGCCAAGCAGCAGTAAATCTATTCTCGTGAAAAGCTGGAACTCCCATTCGAGTTTGAGGGAAGCGAGTTACCTTATTATCACCCCAGTTCGATTGCTTAACATTTTCTCCCAGTGCAAATTTAATTCCAGGTGGGGCGGCTTTAAATTTCATTCCTTCAGGTCCCATCCCAAGTCTTAGTTTGATTACAGCGTTTTGTCCGCCAATCGGATTTGCTGATCCATGAAGAAGATTTGCCGCTGTTAAGCCTCCGGCTAGTTGACGATGTATTTCTGGAGATTCAGAGTTTACAACATCTCCAATTGATACCATTGCTGATGAAGGCAGTGTTCCTTCGTTAACCATTCCTAGAATCATGCTGTGGCTATGTGCATCGATGAGCCCAGGTGTGATATGTAGATTCTTCCCGTCTATTACATATGCTCCTTCCTGGGTATTGATGTTGCGGTCTATTTGTTTAATTTTTCCGTCTATAATTAAAAGATCATGTTTTTTAAGGATGCCTCGCTTGCTGCTTGTCCAAATCGTTGTATTTCGTACAAGAATAATTTTGCTTTTAGGTTGATAAACTGAGTATTCACTAATTGGAGATTGTGCAATAAGGACGTCTTTTTCAGTCTTCTTTTTCTGTTCTTTTTCTTTTTGTTCAATTTCTGTTTCCTTGGTTTTCTTTTTTTCAATCCAAACTAGATTTTTTGGTTCGAATGAATTCCAGCGTCCCTCGATCCAAAGGCCTTTTATTTTGTTTTTAGGATTAAAGTAGTCACCCTCTACTATGACTAGATTAGCCAGTTTTCCAGCTTCGATTGTTCCTAGTTGATCAATTGATCCAGTAAGCTTGGCGGGTGTTGTGGTAAGCGCTGCAAGGGCAGCATTTTTAGGGAATCCTCGTTCTATAGACTTGGCTAGATTTGCCCTAAACTGATTTTTATCCTTAAGGCCATGTAGTGTTAATGAAATCAAGTGCCCGTTATTATGCAGTATATTAGGGATTTCAGGTGCCCAATCCCATGCTCGAAGTTGATCCAAGGATACGTTATTCCAGTCTGTTTCACTTGGCATTTTTGGGGCTTTAGGAAGGTTTAAAGGGACAATAAATTCTGCTTGTGTTGCTTTAACTAAATCGGGTCGACGCCATTCTTGGCCGCTAGCTACAATAATGGGTTTGATTCCAAATTCCTTTCCCAGTCGAATTGCCTTGTCGACCATAAGGATGCTGCCAGGTTCGATTATTACCTTTTGTTCTCCATGAAGTACTGGTTTTAGAGCATCAAGAGATTGGTTATATGATGGACGCTTGAATGTAGTCGAATTGGTTTCGAAATATTTCCAAGAAGATTCATAGTGTTGTGTGTCAGCAAAGGTTTGACGAATTGCAGAGATTACACCCATTAAAGATTTTGGAAATTCATCTTGTTTTGATGCGCTTGGATCAAATGCTATATGTTGAAATAGGTATGGCTTAATAACTACTTGATTCGGAGAGTCTGTTTTGGTTGATAAAAGAGCGCTTTGTCCCCGGATAATGCCGTTACCAGGTGTTAATGAAATAGCTGTAAAACCTTGTTTTCTGAGTGCTTCATAAGAGTCTGATTTTGGGCTTAATTTATCGACAACATGAAAACTCGGTTTGATGCTAGAGAGGCCGGAACCTGGGCCGATTTGTCCTGGGTCGAGTTCGTTTCCTTTGGCTCCGAAAAAGCCTGGTTTTCCAGCGGCGGTTGAACTGCTTCCCATTATGCTTTGAGTCATAGTTGTAGAAATGGGTTTAACGTCGGTAACGTAAGGGTCAATAAACCCGGCGTAAATTGTAAGTCCTCTCAGATTCCATACTCTTGCTGACTTTGGAGCCTCGCCTTTTTCAGATACGCTTACAATCCGGCCGTTATTAATAATAATTGTAGCATCTTTTATCGTAGTGCCAGG
>JAYZHR010000238.1:0-15576 GCA_036166355.1 Verrucomicrobiota bacterium
AAACTCTTCTCGTTTACTTGGATTCATTAAACAAACTCAGCTTGAGTTCGAGTATATACTCCATTAATTTTCATCAAATGCAACTAGAGGACCATATCGGCGATATCATTGGAAAAGCCCGAAAGGGACTAAAAATTGAAATCCATCAAGCAGCAGAAATAGCTAATTTAAGTTCTATCCAATATTCACGATTCGAAAAAGAAGGAATTATTGACCCAGAACTCAATCTTGTTGAACTGGGCAAACTACTTGGAATAAGAACTGAAAAGCTTTCCGTTATCGCCGATGGATGGGAACCCTCTACTAGCATTTGCATGAATAAAACCGTAGAGCAAATTACCACTAATGAAGGGATGGAAGTTCATTGCTACCTTGCATGGGACGAAGAAACACTGGAAGCTGCCTTGTTCGACACGGGATGGAATCCCGACCCCATTTTAGCACTAATTGAAAATCACGATCTAAAACTTAAACATCTTTTCATTACGCATACACATCACGACCATATCGCAGCGCTGACAACTATTAGAAAAAAATTTAATAATATAGAACTTCACTCCAGCTCTAGTCATGCGCCCGAACGCCAAAGAAACCGTCCCACAGAAATCATCAAAATCGGCAAACTTCAAATCTCATCGCGCGAAACTCCCGGTCATGCAGATGACGGAGCGACATATGTGATAGATAATTTTCCAAACTCAGCCCCAAAAGTAGCTATTGTTGGAGACGCCATCTTCGCTGGTTCAATGGGTGGAGCCCCTCATCACTATCAACTCGCACGAGAGAAAGTGCAGTCTGAAATCCTTAGCCTTCCACCAGAAACCATCCTATGCCCGGGCCATGGCCCTATTACAACTGTCGCTGAACAACACCTTGTAAATCCATTTTTTTGATTTATTTGCGCGGAAATTCTTAATATTTACGAACATATGAATCTATTGAATAAATATCACGTAAATCAAAAAAACATTAAAATAATTTAGAATTTTGCCAATTTTGCATGTTTTAAACAAAAGAAAAATTAGAATTACACGATTGACATTATATTCGGTAATATTACGATTCGGGGCGCTCAAAAGATCGTTTTTAGCCTTTAGAACACAAAAAATTATGAAGAACTTATTTTTCGCTGTAGGATTGTTGACCGCTGGACTTCTTTACACGGTTCAAGCAGAAACACGTGATGGACATGCCTTGGTCCGAACAGTGAGTGGTGAAGCAAAAATGTCGATTGACGGAAAAAACTGGGCACCACTGAAAGTTGGTTCAGTTTTAAAAACCGGCGCCACAGTAAAGACGGGCAAGGGAGGACAAACTGATTTGTTTTTAGGTCTTAATGGATCGATGCTACGTCTGACAAGTAACACTGAGTTGACTTTTAGCAGACTAGCAATAGCTGATTCTCCTATTGAGCCAATTGCTCAAACCGAGATGATATTGAAAACTGGTAGTGCTATTGGAAGCGTCCGCAAATTGCCAATGGGTTCCAGCTATGTAATTAAAACTCCTAAAGGAGAAGCTAAGGTAAAAGGCACAGTATATGAGATTAATGCCGACGGTGAGCTAATTGTTGTATCTGGCAAAGTTCAGTACACCGATAAATCGAATGGTAAAGAAGTCTTGATCGCTAGCGGCGAAAAATATTCAGGAGGACGTGAACTCAAGGCAGCCGAGGATGAAAAGAGTGCTGCTGCCGCTGCAAGTGCTGCTTTTTCTTCACCCGGCTTCAACATCAAAGTCCCTCTACGTCAGGGCGTATTTGAAACAGAACCTATCGCACCTGCGGAATGGTACAATCCGGTAGCAACACAAAACTTAAAGCCCGTTCCTGTATCCCCAGTGGAGGGTAATTAAAGATTTTCCCAAAAACCCGGACTAATAGTTCCGGGTTTTTTTGCTAATTCAAATACTACCGATTTATGCAGACGGTAGTTTATCCAGGCAGCTTTGATCCACCGACTAATGGACATCTTGATGTAATACATCGCGCATCCAGACTGTTCGATCGAGTAATTGTTGCGGTAGCTAAGAACAACGAAAAAGAACCTCTTTTCTCCCCTATTGAACGAAGAGAATTAATTAAAGAATCTGTATCCGAACTCAGTAATGTCAATGTCGATGTGTTCGAGGGACTACTGGTAAATTACGTCGAAAAACAAAACTGTGATATAGTAATTCGAGGGATTCGTGCAGTTTCCGACTTTGAATTTGAATTTCAAATGGCACTCATGAATCGAAAGCTCAATAACAAAGTGGAAACCCTTTTCATGATGCCAAGAGCCTCGTATTCCTTTTTAAGTTCACACCTAGTTAAGGAAATTGCTGGATTAGGAGGAGATGTATCTACGTTCGTTTCCGAAAGTACAAGTAAGGCTTTGGCCAAAAAATTGGCCAAAATAATGGAAATTTAAATATCGACCAAATTCGACGTCTAAATGCCAGAACCAATATACTGGAAAGACTTCCAGATTAATCCTTAAAATATATGCCTCTATTGCTTAACATGGATAAAATTGAGCAGGGATCTCTGTCCTTAAAAGGCAGAATCCCTCTTTCGGACTTAGACATGGAGACACTAGATGATCTGATTAAACCAGCCGGACCCTTAGAATATAATATTATTGTTAAAAAAAATGATGAATCAATAGAACTTCAAGGATCACTAGATATGATTCTTCAATGCGAATGTGCAAGATGTCTACAACCATTCGAGTATCAGATTCATCAAAAAGGCTGGAACTGCAAAATCCCACTAAAAGGGGATGATTCCATAGAAATAAAGCATGGCACCGTAGACTTGACGCCATATCTACGCGAATATACTTTCCTCGCCTTTCCGCGGCATCCGCTGTGTGAGAATGAAAAGTGTTTCATCAACCCATTGTCGCTAGAAGTTGGGGATAATTCACTAAGCAAACCAACCCAAAAGGGACATAAAGATAAAAATCCTTGGGTTGAACTCGACAAACTAAATCTCGATTAAAGAAATAATAATTTATGGCAGTTCCAAAAGGAAGATCATCTAAGAGCCGTGCACGAAAGCGTCGTGCCAGCAATATCAAGCTGCAAAAACCGCAGTTAAATAACTGCCCACAATGCGATCATCTAGGCTATCAATCTCACCGTGCTTGCCCAGAATGTGGGTACTATAACGGCCGACAAGTTATCACTGTCGAGGCCGAGGCATAACCTATTAACCCATAATAAAGCTCTTAGAATTCTTTTTCTTAAGAGCGTGAGTATTTCTAATGAAAATCGCCGTCGATGTCATGGGGGGAGACCTTGGCTGTGGTGTTGTTGTCGATGGCTTATTGCAGGCATTAAAACAATGCGAAAAGATAGAAAAAATTCAAATAGTAGGTGACGAGAAACAAATTGAACAAACACTTAAACATTTAGATAAGCCCGAATCACGACTTGAAGTAGTTCATGCCTCCGAAATTCTATCGATGGAGGACAAGCCCGTTGAAGGACTTCGTAAAAAGAAACATTGTTCTCTGGCAGTTGCCATGGACTTGGTTAAAACCGGCAAAGCGGATGCTATAATCTCGCCGGGTAATACCGGAGGTATTGTTGCTGCTGCTGCTATTAAACTCCGTACATTACCCGGAATAGATCGACCCGGAATTGCAGCAATTCTTCCTTCAAAAAACAAAAAATTTATCTTACTCGATGCTGGCGCAAATGTAGAAGGCAAGCCTAAACACCTTATGCATTACGCAATTATGGGTGACATTTATGCCAGAGAAGTACTTGGAACTAAAGATCCTAAAATAGGACTAATGAGCGTTGGAACTGAAGAGTCAAAAGGCAACGAATTAACTCAAGAGACTTTTAACCTGTGTAAAGGATTAGACTTAAATTTTATAGGAAATATTGAAGGACATGATCTTTTTAATGATGAATTGGATGTTGTTGTCACTAATGGATTCGTTGGTAACGTAGTATTAAAATCCTGTGAACGGCTGGCAGGAGTAATGATGGAATGGCTGAAAGATGAACTAAGTTCAAGCCCAGTTCCTAAATTTGGAGCTTTGTTATCAAGGAACGCTTTTCGTTCATTAAAGAAACGCGTAGATCCAGATAATATTGGTGGAGCACCACTACTTGGGGTCAATGGCACAGTAACTATCGCACATGGTTCTGCCAGTAGCCGAGCGATTCAAAATGCCATTTACAACACAGTAGAGGCTATAGACCACCAAATAAATGAACTAATTGTTGACGCCACAAGCAAAGCCAACGACAAATTACTGACTACCTATACAAATTAGGCAGAAGTACAATTATGACTAGATCCAATTTCAAGAACCCAAGAGCAAAACACGACTTCATAGGTCGAACTTGTTCCATTTCGGCCGTTGGCTCGTATGTTCCTGAAAAAGTGCTTACTAATGCAGATCTCGAAAAATTAGTGGATACAAGCGATGAGTGGATTCTTTCTCGAACAGGAATCCATGAACGCCGTATTGCGGCCGAGGATGAATTCACCTCGGACATGGCAGCCAAAGCAGCCAATATAGCGTTAGAAAGAGCGCAAATTAAACCAGCTGATGTGGACCTCATTATTCTTGCAACTATCACTCCAGATATGCCTTTCCCTGCAACTGCGTGTTTAGTACAGCAAAAGATTGAAGCTTTTAATGCAGCAGCCTTTGACATGGAAGCTGCATGTTCCGGATTCGTATATGCACTTGAGATCGGCCAACAGTTCATAATGTCAAGAACCTATGACACCGTGTTAGTAATTGGATCTGAAAAACTTTCTTCAATCACTGACTGGCAAGATCGTGGTACTTGCATTTTATTTGGAGATGGAGCAGGTGCAGCCGTCCTGCAAAACAGGGAAAATACCCATGGTTTGCTCACAGCATGCATGGGAGCAGATGGCCGAAAAGCTTCTATTCTTTCCCAACCAGGTGGCGGCAGTCTACACCCAGCAACCAATAAATCAGTTTCCGACCGGCTACATTATCTCAAGATGGATGGACAAGAGGTTTTTAAAAATGCTGTAACAGCAATGACCAGAGCATCAAAAGAAGCTCTAGCCAGATGCGAACTGGATATCAGTCAAATAAAATGCATCATTCCACATCAAGCAAATATGCGAATTCTCAAGGCTGTACGCGATCGATTAGGCGCAAGTGAAGATCAGGTTTATAGTAATTTGGAGCGTTACGGAAACACATCTGCAGCATCGGTAGCTATTGCTTTAGATGAAGCTGTTCAAGAAGGACTCGTCCAACGCGGCGACTTAATTTTACTGCTCGTCTTCGGTGCCGGATTGACTTGGGGTGCGGCAGTAATTGAGTGGTAAACCCCACTAAACCAAGGACTTGATAAACTTTTCAACGATCTCTGAGCCTCTCTGATCGGGTGATTTGAATGCAGACACTATTTTTTGACACTTGCCCCATAGTTCAATTCTTGATCTTCTCACCGCCACTTTATAATGGAACTTTTTAATAAGATTCTGAAAACCGCAGTTGAAGGAGGTGCCTCTGATGTTCATATAAAACCAGATTCGCCGGTAGTATATCGAATAAGCAGTCAGTTGGTAGAAACTGAGATGGCTCAAACTCCAACTCAAGAGTGGATGGAAAAGATAATTAAGGAAATCATTCCTGAACACTTTTTACCTAGACTAGAGAAAGATCGTGAAATTGACTTTTCATATTTCCTAGAAGGAGTTGGTCGATTCCGTACAAATTGTTTTCAACAACTAGGCAAGTGGTGCTTGGCCATGCGTTATGTGGTCGCTGAAGTCCCTGAGCTGGATAGCCTTAATCTCCCAGAAGTCATAAAATCAATTGCTGAAGAACCCCGAGGTATTGTTCTATTAGCAGGCACTACAGGAAGCGGAAAATCAACCACCCTCGCCGGAATGATTGACCATATCAACACGAACATGAAGCGGCATATCATTACCCTCGAAGATCCAGTGGAATACGTATTCGAGGATAAAGGCTGTGTTATTGAACAACGTGAAGTCGGATTAGATACCCCTTCATATCAGAATGGCCTAAAGCATGTGATGCGTCAGGATCCAGATGTAATTATGATTGGTGAAATGCGAGATGCCACAAGTTTTCGAGCTGCAATGAGTGCATCTGATACCGGCCATTTAGTTATGTCTACTCTACATACAATTGATGCTCCACAGTCAATTTCACGTGTGCTCGATTTTTTCCCATCTGAAGAACGAGAACAGGTGCGCAAACAAATGGTAGGAACTCTCAAAGCAATCATCGTACAACGCATGGCTGTTCGCGAAGACGGTGGCGTGATTCCAGCAATTGAAATAATGATTAACACACCAACCGTAACCAAACTCATTTCTGAAAATCGCACTGAGAAACTTCATGCCGCTATCGAGACTGGTACTGATGATGGAATGCAAAACTTCAACCAATCGCTCTTTCAACTTGTTAAAGATGGTATTGTTTCTAAAGAAGAAGCTCTTGATAAAGCCTCTAATCCCCAAGCTTTGGAGATGAACTTTAAAGGCATATTCTTATCGGAAGGTAGTCGAATCTTGAATTAATTCAGTCAACCTCAGCTTTACTCAAAAGCTTTCCTTTATAAAACAAAAGAATTTTTGCTCAGGCGCATTTAGCACCATTTCTCGAGACATTAACGATTCTGATTAAATTACTGCAGGTTGCAAGTCAATCCATACACTGTCATTTTCCCTTTATGCCAAAAAAATCTATCATTTTAACTCTCTTAAGTTTTACTCACATCCTATTTGGATATTCAGAAACAACAAAGCCTAATGGTGATGTGTCTATTCTACCATCCACCTCTCAATTGGAAGTATTATGGCAAAAGGGAGAGTTCACCGAAGGTGTAACTGTGGCGACAAATGGACAGGTCTATTTCAGTGATATACCGAGTGATAAATCGACTTCTGGAAGGATACTAAAATTTAATCCTAAGACACGTGAAACTGTTGTTTATTCATCATCGTCAGAAAAAAGCAATGGACTTATGTTTGATCGTGATGGCCGACTCATTGCCTGTTGTGGCGCCAACAATGGTCGCATGGCACTTTGCGAAATAATGCCTAATGGGAAAATTCGAACATTAACCGCTACTTTCCAAGGACATAGATATCTATCACCTAACGATCTTACTATTCTCCCTAACGGAACAATATACTTTAGTGATCCTCGTTACATAGGAGATGAAAAGATGGAACAAAAAAGTATGTCGGTATACAGGTATAATCCATTTAATGGCTCTGTAGAATTAGCAATTGATTCGAATCTCATAGAAAAACCCAATGGCCTCGCTTTATCACCAGACGGAAAAACCTTATATGTCGCAGAAACGAATAACGGATCCACCGGAGGTCAAAATGACACTAAAGATCCTGAAATAGGACGAATGACACTTAATTCCTTTCCACTCATGCGCGATGGCAACCTTGGAGACAAGAAAACACTTGTAAACTTTGGCAGCCAAACCGGAATTGATGGTATGACCGTAGATACAATGGGAAATATTTACGCTGCTGTTCGTTCTAAAAATCGATTTGGCATCATTGCTTACACTCCAAAAGGCAAGGAGTTAGCCTACATCCCAACCGAAGCCCTCCCAACTAACTGCTGTTTTGGCACTGGGGAATATTCAAACATTCTCTACATAACTGCAGGTGGTAGTCTATACCAAATTAAAATGAATGTATCAGGATTTCATCCTGCGACGGCATCCATAGGGAATCCTAATAAAACTGGTTGGGTTTCATTATTTAACGGGAAAACAACTGAAGGTTGGAATCCGCGTGGTGAAATTGAATCCCTTAAGGCGTTAAATGGGGAACTACACTTGTTATCCAAAAAGAATGTTTGGGTTGTATCCGACACACAAGCAACCGATTTCGAAGTGGAGCTCGAAGTAAAACTCCCACTTCAAACCGAAAACAAAAACGATAATTTCAACTCCGGCCTTGGCTTTCGTCTTCTTGGGGAAAAAGGGAAACCAAAAGGCTATCAATGTGAAATCGAACGGAGTAGTGCAGGGAAAAATGGTGGGATTTACGGAATCGGATTCGGAGGATGGTTGTATCCGAAAGGTCCAGAAGAAAACACACAAATCAAGAAAGATACAAACGATCTATTCATTGATTCCAATTGGAACAAAGTTCACGTTCGGGTGATCAGAGACCGTGTAGAAACTTGGATCAATGGACAGAAAATATCTGACATAAGAGGAATCAAAAAACACAATGGTCGTTTTGGAATTCAACACCATGGCTCAGGAGGCACAGTGAAATTTCGTAGCCTCCGTTTCCGCCCAATCAGTATCTGATTATGAGCGCAAAATACTTCCCTAACCTTGAGGAAAGAGGTAGATTCTCACCTGTCCTTTTTCATGAAAAATTCTGCACTTATCCTCTTGCTAGTTATCAGTTTCACATCAAGTCAGGCCGCCAAAGGATTGTGGACCAATCCTAACGACCCGACACTACCTATTGATTTTAAAATTCAGGGTGAATATATCGGCAAAACCTCTAGCGGGGGAAAAATCGGTGCTCAAGTCATTGCTTTAGACAAAGGATATTTTCAGGCCATACTTCTTCCTGGCGGACTACCTGGAGCAGGATGGGATGGTAAAAATAAATCAATCCTATCCGGCTCATTAAATGGAAAAACTGCGAAGTTCTCCGAAGCTAAAGGTAACAGAAAATATCTAGCCAAGAGCTCAAATCAATTTAGTGCAACCCGAAGTTTCCCTCCTACCGGCCACCGGCCCGCAAATTTAATTGCTAACGGCAAAGTAATTGAAGGTAAATACAACGATGGAGATTCCTTTCGGCTAGAGAGTATCGTGCGTAAATCTAAATCACTCGGCAAAAAACCACCAAAAAATGCGATTATCTTGTTCGACGGAAGCAACAAAAGTGAATGGATGGGTGGACGCATAGATACCAAGACCCAACTGCTCAATACTGATGGAAAAGATATCAAGACCAAACGCAAATTTAGCAACTACAGTATGCATGTTGAATTCATGTTACCTTATAAGCCATCTGGACGGGGACAAGGGCGAGGTAACAGTGGATTCTATCAAGTTGACCACTACGAAGTACAAATTTTAGACTCATTTGGACTAGAAGGTTTGAACAACGAATGCGGTGGTATTTACAGCAAAAAGAGTAGCGATGTAAACGCTTGCCTACCACCTCTGCAATGGCAAACCTACGACATCGACTTTACCAATGCCTTAGCAGATAAGAATGGGAAGAAGGTAAAGAATGCCCGCATGACTTTACGCCTTAACGGCATTGTCATTCATGATAATATTGAAATAAACGGTAAAACCGGCGGTAGCCGAAAAGAACCGGAAGGCACTCCTGGCTTAATTAAATTACAAGGTCACAACAATCCTCTTCAGTTTCGCAATCTTTGGATTGTCGAAAAATAAATTTTAAGTTTGTGCATGAACCTTATTGCCAAGTCCATTTTCCACACTTTAGCCGTTTTAATAGCTGCTATGGGAAACTTGGCAGCAGACGAAGGTAACGATTTTTTTGAAAAAAAAATCCGACCCGTTCTTGTTAAACACTGTTACAAATGTCATTCGGCCGAATCAGAAAAAAATGACAAGCTAAAGGGAAAATTGCGCCTTGACCTTCGCGAAGGTATTCGTGGTCACGGTGAGTCCGGCTTAATTTCAGTTGTCCCCGGCAAACCAGACAAAAGTAATCTCTATCGAGCAATCTCCTACCTGGACTCCGAGTTGCTAATGCCGCCCAAGAGCCGCTTGGCCAAGTCAGTGGTTGATGACTTTAAGCATTGGATTAATATGGGAGCCCCCGATCCCCGGGATGGGAAATTAACGAAAGCCAACACCAAGTCTATAGACTTCAATAAAGCTAGAAATTTCTGGTCCTTTAAAAAACAAAAGAACCCCGATCTCCCAATCGTAAAAGACACTTCTTGGCCGAGAGAGGATCTTGATTTTTTCGTTCTAAACCAACTAGAGAAGAAACGATTACAACCAGCAACAGTAGCTGACAAGAGAACACTCATTCGCCGCGCTACTTACGATCTAATAGGCCTTCCTCCAACCTTGGATGAAATTAATGATTATTTAAACGATGAATCTTCGAATGCCTTTCGTAAGGTTATCGATCGGCTTTTAGCATCACCACACTATGGTGAAAAATGGGGCCGACACTGGCTAGACGTTGCACGTTATGCTGACAGCAACGGTCTCGATGAAAACTTAGCTTATGTCAATGCATTCCGATATCGCAACTACGTTATCAATGCATTTAATGAAGATAAGCCTTACGACCAGTTTGTAAGGGAACAAATCGCCGGAGACCTATTACAACCCGACCCTAATGAATCCGAAACAGATCAACATGCCCGCCACATCGCAACTGGCTTTCTAAGTGTCGGAGCTAAAATGTTGGCCGAAGATGATGGCCAAAAAATGGAAATGGATATCATTGATGAACAACTTGACACATTAGGCCGCGCCTTTATGGGCATGACACTTGGCTGCGCTCGTTGCCATGATCATAAATTCGACCCTATCCCAACCAAGGACTACTACGCATTAGCAGGTATTTTAAAAAGCACGCATACAATGGATAACCACAAGGTTGTCGCTAAGTGGCACGAAGTAGAACTTAAAACAACCGAGCTTACCGCAAAGCAAACTAAAGTCGATAAGGCTATAAATCAACAGAAGGAAGTAATTGATCAATTTAAGTCAAAGGCATCATCAATCATTATTGAAGAAGCAAGAAGTCACGCTGCGGATTACTTGATTCAAGCACTTATCCAAAATCGAAAAAACACCCAAATTGATTACGTAACCAAAGAGATTAAAAGCAAAACTAAAGACAATCGGGAAGACGATGTCATTTTAGTCGAAGCAGAAACATTCAATCGAGGTAACGGGCTGAGATCTCAAGAAGGCTATGGCGAGGGCATTGGCATTCTGATTAGTAGTGGACCCACCAACGTAGAATTCGATTTAAATATTTCAAAAGCCAGAAAATACACGCTTCACATACGTTATGCTGCACAACAATCCCGACCAGGCAAGCTGTTCGTAAACAATAAGTTAACAAATGACAATGTTACTGCCGCAACTACTGGAACATGGTATCCGGATTCACAAAAATGGCATCTCGAAGGCTCCTTCAAACTGAATTCAGGAAAAAATATTCTCAAGTTCGATTGGCCTACACCTACTCCACATATCGACAAGCTTTTAATAATGCCAGCCGAAACATTCGAGTCCGAATACATTTTTAAGAGCGATCATCTTAATTACGAATTCAACAAGCAGTGGATTGAAGCACTAAAGCTAGTAGAAAAAAACGCTAATTCGCCACTTAAAAAGTGGTTAGAATTCGTTGATAACCCACTTAAACCTATTGATGAAAAAACGATTAAATTAATCCGTAAAGAATTCTCTGAAACACAAAAAAAAGAGCCACTTTACGAATTAATTCACGATAAAAACGGCCCATTCAAAACACCAAAGGAAATAGAGAAAATTTTTACAAAAATAGATCAGGATAAACTTAAAGAGCTACAAAAAGAACTAGAGGGAATAGAAAAAAATCGTCCATTAACTCCAAAAGCCATGTCTGTCCGAGAAGGAAAAATACAAGATTTAAAAGTCCACCTACGGGGGGACTACATGACACAAGGCAAACTAGTACCACGCGGCTATCTTCAGGTGATTGCAAACAAGAAAGTAGCTATTCCAAGTAATAAAGAGAGTGGTCGAATAGGATTTGCGCAGTGGCTAACCAACGATAATCCTCTCACCGCACGTGTTATGGCTAATCGTATTTGGCTTTGGCATTTTGGACAAGGTATCGTCCGCACTCCAGATAACTTCGGAACACTTGGACTTCGCCCAACACATCCCCAACTGCTCGAATGGTTGGCAATTCAATTCATTGAGAACGGTTGGTCGATCAAGCAATTGCATCGCATTATAATGAACTCTGCGACTTACAGGATGAGCAGTACATATAACGATCCTGCCTATAAACTTGATCCAGACAATAAACTTTGGTGGCGATTCAACCGACGACGATTGCAAGCCGAAGAGGTTCGAGACTCAATACTTGTTGCTGCCGATTCAATTGAGTGGGGGATGAAAGATCAACTAATGAAGTATGATCCTCGTCAGTACGTCTCACAGAACGAACATCCTTACTTTTTCGGCTCAAGTCGAACAGTTTACTTGCCAGTGATACGAAGTGGAACATTTGATGTATTGCAGGCATTTGATTTTGGAGATCCTGCAGTGATTCAAGGCCAGCGCAGCAGCACTGTCGGGGCTGCACAGGCCCTATTTATGATGAATCACGATATTGTAGCAAAGGCAAGTGAACGACTCGCAAAGCGAGCTAATGGAAACCCCAATCCAATTGGTGCCACTTCCCAACTATATACTGACATTCTTAAGAGAGAACCAACTGAACAAGAATTACTTAGAGCATTGAAATTTGTTGAGTCCACTCCTGATCAAGTAAACAATAATCTAAATAAGCCTAGCCAACAGGCATGGCAGAGCTTGGCTCTCGTTTTATTCTCATCAAATGAATTTATATTTTTGGACTAATTTTGGGTCGCAATTCAGCTGAATAATCCTAGCATCTGTCTAGTCCTGTTTTTCAAATGAAAAAAGGAAATTCTATTTGTAGTGGCTACGATGCCCCACCGATAACTCGACGGGAAATGCTACAAAAGTCTAGTGCGGGCTTCGGGGCTCTGGCTCTGGCAGGGTTGCTGGGTGAGGAAGCTAGATCTTCTACCACTGAAAATCCTCTAGCACCGCGCAAACCCCATTTTCCAGCAAAAGCTAAACGAATCATATTCCTTTTCATGCATGGAGGTGTATCACAAGTCGATACGTTCGACTACCGCCCTGCCCTACAAAAAGATACAGGCAAACCCTATCCTGGCAAAAAACCCCGGATTGTCTCGAGTACAACCGGTAATCTCGTCGCATCTCCGTACAGCTTTAAGCAGTACGGCCAATGTGGTCAGTGGGCCTCAGAAATCTTTCCTCACGTCGCATCGATGTCTGACGACTTGTGTTTCATTAAGTCAATGTACGGTTCAAACTCACGTCATGGGTCAGCATTACTCGAGCTACACACCGGATCAGATACATTCATTCGACCATCAATGGGCTCATGGCTGAATTATGGACTTGGGTTTGAGAACCAAGATCTCCCAGGATATATTACTTTCAAACCTACAGGTACCCATGGGGGGATGAATGCATGGTCATCTGCATTTTTGCCAGCACACTATCACGGTGTACAGATTGGCACCAATGCCACACCGATTGAGAAAGCAAAGATTCCGTTTATTGATCGAAATGGCAAAACCCTATATCACCAAAGACGGGAACTCGACTTGCTATCAAAAATCAATCAAGAACACCTAAGCAAAAGAGGTTATGATGATAATCTGGAAGCACGTATTAACTCTTTTGAGTTAGCTTTTCGAATGCAGGCTACTGCACCAGAAATTCAAAATATCGATAACGAATCAGAAACGACTAAAAAACTTTATGGAATGGATGATCCGAAGACTCGTGACTTTGGTCGACAATGCCTAATGGCTCGTCGTTATTCCGAAGCAGGAGTTCGGTTTGTACAATGCAGCCAGGGCTATTGGGACGCCCACGGAGGACTAAAAAACAACCATCAGGATGTCGCTGGCAAAGTTGATAAACCAATCGCTGGACTAATAGCAGACATGAAATCCCGTGGCCTACTCGAGGACACACTGATACTTTGGGGAACTGAATTTGGACGCACACCTGTTGGGCAAGGATCTGATGGACGCGATCATAATCCGCACGCGATGACATTTTTTCTTGCTGGAGCTGGTGTTAAACCTGGAATCGCATATGGCAGTACGGATGAGCACGGTTATTATTCCACTGAAAAACGCGTTCATTTTCACGATTTACAGGCAACAATCCTACATCTTTTTGGACTAGATCATAAAAGATTAACCTACCGTTATGCTGGCCGCGACTTTCGACTGACTGACGTTCATGGAGAAATTGTTCATGAAATCCTAGCTTAATATACTATTTGCTTGGACTCTTTATAGTAAACGGAAAATCCTGCCTCTCTCCAAAAAAATATTGAAATAGAGGCCATAAAAAACATGCTATTTCATGATCATCCATGACCGCCGAATTGCCACACTTAACAAGAAAATTCATTTTTTCGTTCAACCAGCTATAAGCTGTGGTAACAGTAGCCCCGCCTTATGCCAGATCCACGTTATAAAAAACTTGCTGAAGTTCTTACCGGTTATTCCACCGAATTGAAGAAAGGAGACACTGTTCTATTTGATGTCACCGATGCACCAGAAGAGTTCGCGGTAGAACTAGTGCGTGCCGCTCGAAAGCGGGGTGCCACTCCATTAGTTGAAACGCGTTCAAGCCGTATCATCCGAGAAATGTTATTAAATACCGATGAAGAACATGCCAAAACCGTTCGTGATATAGAGTTAAGTCGAATGAAAAAGTGTAATGCCTATGTAGCCGTTCGCGGGGCTCATAATTCAACTGAAAACTCCGATATACCTTCAGACAAACTCTCAATGTATTCACGAACATTAAAACCCGTTCTAAATTATCGCGTAAATAAAACTCGTTGGGTAGTGATTCGTTGGCCTAACGGATCGATGGCGCAAGGTGCAGGTATGAGCACAGAAGCATTTGAAGATTTTTTCTTTCGGGTGTGCACCATGGATTATGCAAAAATGGCTAAAGCACAAAAACCACTCATTAAGAGAATGAATAAAGCTGACAAGATTCACATAAAAGGCCCAGGTACAGATCTAACCTTCAGCATTAAAGGACTTGGAGCTGTTGGCTGTGCAGGCGATCGCAATATTCCAGATGGTGAAGTCTTTTCCTGCCCAATTAAAAAATCCGTAAATGGAGTAATTCAATATAATACTCCCTCTATCTATGCCGGAACACGATTTGAAAATATGCGACTAGAATTCAAAAACGGCAAAATAATTAATGCTACTGCTAGCGACACAAAACGAATAAATGATATTTTTGACACCGATCCTGGAGCCCGTTACGTAGGCGAATTCTCTCTTGGCTTTAATCCTCATATTAAGGAACCAATGTGCGATATTCTTTTCGATGAAAAAATCGCGGGTTCCTTGCACTTTACCCCTGGTCAAGCTTATGAAGAGTGCGATAACGGCAACCGATCAGCTGTACATTGGGATATGGTTCTAATACAGCGCTCGGAGTATGGAGGAGGAGAAGTTTGGTTTGATGGTGAACTTATCCGTAAAAATGGACTATTCGTCCCTAAAGATCTCAAACCACTAAACCCTAAGAATCTAAAGTAGCTAACTTTCAAGACTTAATCGGTGAATAACTTTTTTGCTGAAATTAAAGATTCTCGTCATAAATTGTTTGAGTCTCCTCAAATTTTTGGCATAAATCCCCTCCACTTTTTAGAAAGTGACTCCTTTACGAAAGGGTAAAATAAGCCAATCCGTTTTTTGGATGAATTTCCGCCAACTATTAATTGCC
>JAYZHR010000239.1:0-11562 GCA_036166355.1 Verrucomicrobiota bacterium
TGCGCCTTCTTCCCATCTTGTTTTTGATGATAATTTTGATGGAGATATTTTAATCAATGAGGTTCGGGTTCCGGAATCGGGCGTGGCTATGAACACATACTACGAAACTCTTGGTTGGAGAGGAGGAGCATCTGGGTATGCTGGGATTCAGGTTCATCCTCGAGGAAACAATTTCATTTTTTCAATTTGGGATCATAAAGATCATCAGGCTCCAATTAGAGCTGTTCATCGAGGTCCGGGGACAATTACTGAAAAGTTTGGGGGCGAAGGAACGGGTTTGAAGTCGTGGAATTTCGAGTTGGGCTGGGACCCTGGTTTTTGGTACACGCTGGTCTCGAGAAGTTGGGCTGTCGGTGAGAATACTTTTTATGGATTTTGGGCGAAGTCCGGGAAAACGAAAAGATGGACTCATTTGATAACGATGGATGTTGCGGCGAAGAATGTTTTTTTCAAGGGGGGTACGGATGCTTTCATTGAGGATTGGTTGGAGACTGGGAGGAATGTGCGAACTACGAATTTACGTGGGGGCTGGAAACGGAAGTTAAATGGGGAATGGTATCCGTTTCAACAGGGTCGCTATTCGGTGAATTATTGGGATTTAGACCCTGGTAAACGGTCGTTTAATTATAAAACTAATTGGAACGGTGGAGTGGCTGAAGATGAGACTGGTCGCTTTTAATTCAAGACTGCGGGAGGGAAAACAACTAAACCAAACGTAAAAAATCCATCCCGCCATGCGATTATGCGAACTGAGAAGAAGCCGGCATACGATCCGATTCGACTGGTTAAATTTGAAGCTAAACTGGTCGATAGCAATTTAAATGTTAATTGGGAGACTGATGATCAAACGCTTCCTCAGTTTGAATATAAATTGAGGCTAATTATGGGTGGTCAAGACGGTAAGGGCAGCGAGATTCGAAGTTATTCGGAAGTTAAACCTCATGCTCGTTCTGCTGTGATGACTCTTGATAGGCCACTACCAAAGGGGGAGATCATTGTAGAAATACTTTGCTCAGATATTCTTGGTAATAAAGTAAAACGGTTTCATCCGGTACAGCGCTAATTTTCGCTGGGTATTATGTTTGAATTTAATTCGTTTAGAATTATTTTCCTGTCTTACGTGAACCGGTTTCCCTCAATTCTTTTCTCTTTTTTTTGCTTTCTTCTAGTTCGAGAGGCTTTAGCCGAAGATGTTGGGGCAGATGTCTTGTTTGCCAGGAAGGTTCAGCCGCTTTTGAAGGCTAAGTGCCTTACTTGCCACGGAGATAATCCGAAGAAAATTAAGGGAGGGCTAGACATGCGTACTCTGGATGGATTGCTTGGAGGAGGCGACAGTGAAAAACCTTCGCTTGTAGTGGATGATGCACTTTCCAGTCCGCTTTACTTGGCGGTGACGAGGGAGCACGAGGACGATTGGACTGCCATGCCTCCCAAGGAGAATGACAAACTTACCCCTGAGCAAATCAGTTATATAAAACAATGGATTAACGCTGGTGCACTTTGGCCTGATGACAAACGTATTACAGCTATTTTAAAAGAATCTAATCCTTGGGGAGAGGCTGGTGGAGTGCAGGTGGAAACTAGTGGTGGCTTGGATGATTCATGGACAAATCGCAGCTATGATCCGGCTGATTTATGGTCTTATCGGCCGATTAAGCGACCGAAGTTGCCTTCAAGTTCTTCCAACCCGATTGACGCCTTTATAAATGCGAGACTTCCTGAGGGACTGGCTCCAGCACCGTTGGCAGATTCTGCGACATTGATTCGTCGTGCGACTTTTGGTCTGACTGGTCTCCCTCCATCGCCCGATGAGATTGATGCTTATCTTTCTGAGTCAGGTCCGGATGTCTTTAAAAATCTTATTGAGAAACTATTAGCTTCACCTCATTACGGTGAACAGTGGGCTAGGCATTGGCTCGATGTTGTTCGTTATGCAGACAGTTCAGGTTTTGCAAATGACTTCGAACGGCCTAATGCATGGCGCTATCGGGACTACGTAATTCGTTCTCTAAACAATGATAAACCATATGATCAATTTGTACGTGAGCAGATTGCTGGTGATGAGATTAATTCCAATAAAATAGAAAATAAAATTGCAGTTGGTTTTCTTCGAATGGGTCCTTGGGAACAGACTGGAATGGCGGTTGCTCGTGTAACAAGGCAGTTTTTTCTTGATGATGTGACGGACTCCGTTGGACAGGTTTTTCTAGGTCACGCGTTACAATGTGCGCGTTGTCACGATCACAAGTTTGATCCGATACCAACCCGTGATTATTACTCAATGCAGGCAATATTCGCAAATACCCAATTTGCTGAAGTTAACGCTGCTTTTCAGCCTAATGAGAATACAGACGGATTTGAGGTTCACAAAAAATATCACCAGTTTCGTAATGATGAAAACAAGGCAATGTTGGCAGCGTTGCCAAAGGAGCGGGTTACACCGAACGATTTTGGGCGTGAACGACTTGGGCGCAAGTGGGATATATTGTTCAGTTGGGGTTTTGACCGCTATCTTCCAATTGCGTATACGGTGTATAATGGAAAAACAAGGCTTGATCGAAACGTAAACCGACGTCGATTTCGGCCTTCAGATCCAATGGGTAAAGGTGTGTTGGAGCAATCAGCCATATTGACAGGAGGCGATTTGTTTTCACCTGGAGAAAAAGTGGTTCCTGCTGTCTTAAGTGCTGTCGGATTGAAGGCAAGAATTCCAGAAGGAATCAAGGGGCGTCGTCTTGCTTTAGCGAACTGGATTGTTCATAAAGATAATCCGCTCACTGCTCGTGTTATGGTAAATCGAGTTTGGCAATATCACTTTGGTCGAGGCTTGGTGGGTAATCCGAATAATTTTGGGGCTACAGGAAAAAAACCGACGCATCCAGAGTTGCTTGATTGGTTGGCATCTGAATTTATTGATAACGGTTGGTCATTGAAGCAACACCATCGGATTATTATGACATCCGAAACGTATCGCCGAGCCAGTGCGCATCCGAATATAGAAAAATTATCTAGATTGGATTCTGACAGTAATAGTTATGCTGTGTTTTTGCCGCGCCGCTTGGCTGCAGAGGAATTGAGGGATGCGATGTTGGCAGTGAGTGGGGAGCTGAATCGAAAACCCGGGGGTATTCCTGCTCGCCCTGATATGAATTTGGAGGCTGCTCTTCAGCCAAGAATGATCATGGGTACTTTTGCCCCGAGCTATATTCCGGATATTAAACCTGAGCAGCGTAATCGTCGGTCGATTTATGCTCTGAAATTAAGGGGGCAACGTGATCCGTTCATGACTACTTTTAATCAGCCAGGTTTTGATAAGTCTTGTGAATTGCGGGATAGTTCAAATGTAACACCACAGGTGTTCTCGTTATTCAACAGTGAAGAGTCAGCTGATCGAGCTTTGGCTTTTTCAGTGCGGATTCTTAATGAGGTTAGGGATGATAATGAAGCAGTTCAGAGGGCTTTTCGACTCGCTTTTGGTCGTGTGCCACACAAGTTTGAGATTGATGCTGCACTTCAGCTTTGGAAAGTGGCATCAAAAGAACAAGTTTCACGTAATCCTATGCCTAGAACTTATCCTACTGAGGTGTTACGCACTGCAAATGAGGAGAATACTGGTCAGACTTTTACGTTTAGAGAGAAACTGTTTGAGTATCGGGATTATCAACCGGATCTTCAACCGCACCAAGTAGATGCGCGAACACGCGGTTTAGCCGACCTTTGCTTGGCTTTGCTTAATGCAAATGAATTTCTCTATGTATATTAGTAAATTGAAACGTATTTCTTCAGTTATTTTGTTTAAGCATTTTTGTAATGATTACGACTCTTACAATGTGAAGAGCTATGTTTCAGGGAGAAATGCGACTCGACGTCCGTCGGTCAGTGGAGATAATATTTAGGGAGCCAGGCAAGATATCATGAACCGTCGCGATTTTCTTTATGGACTTAATGCCAGTCTAGGCAGTGTTGCTTTTACTTCGATGATGGCACAGTCCGCGCAAGCAGCGACTGGGAGAGGGTCTCATTTTCCTTTGGCCAAAGCGAAGCACTGCATTTTCCTTTATATGGAAGGAGGGCCATCCCATATCGATACATTCGATCCCAAGGTCAAACTCGAGGAATTACATCTAAAGGAGTTTAACACTTCTGGAGAAGATAAGAGTCCAATGAGTTCGGGTAAGCGATATTATGTTAAGAGTCCGTTTGAGTTCCACAAGGCCGGCCAAAGTGGGGCAGACATGAATAAACACTGGAAAAAACTTTCTGATGTAGCGGATGACTTGTGTTTTTATCGCGGTTTACAGGTTGAATCGGTGAACCATCCGACTGCAAATTATCATGTGAATACCGGCAATCGATTTGGCGGAGATCCTGCAATGGGCGCCTGGGTCAACTATGGTCTTGGAACTGAGAATAAAGACCTTCCTGGGTTTATTGTATTGCCTGAACTTTCCTATCCGCAAGGTGGTACATCAAACTGGTCGAATGGTTTTTTACCTTCGACATTTCAGGCTACTGCACTGCGACCAAAGGGTTCTCCATTACTTGATATTAATCCGCCACCTGGAGTAACCCGGAAGCAACAGCGTCGAAATCTGGATTTTCTGGCTAAGCTTAATCAACGACATGCTGGTCAGCATCCTCAGCACAAGGAATTGGTTGCTCGAATGAAGAATTATGAGCTGGCTTTTCGAATGCAAATGCAGGTGCCGGATATTGTCAACATTGATGAAGAGACGGATCAAATTAAGGAGATGTATGGGGTAGGAAAGGAGCCCACGGATAATTTTGCCCGACGTTGTTTGCTTGCTCGTAAACTTGTCGAGAAAGGGGTGCGCTTTGTTCAGCTTTATGCCAGTACATGGGATAGTCACGATTATATTGCCAAGGCGCATGCGTCTCGCATTCATAATGTAGATCAACCGATAGCTGCCTTAATAAAGGATCTTAAACAAAGAGGATTGCTCGATGAAACATTGGTTGTTTGGATGGGTGAGTTTGGGCGTACACCTGATAATGGTATACGTGGTGGGATTAAGTATGGGCGTGATCATAACCCTGATGCGATGAATGTTTGGTTGGCTGGTGGAGGAGTGAAGGCTGGTCATACAATTGGTGCCACAGATGAAATTGGTGCTAAGGCTGTGAAAGTGGTGCGCCCGTTACGGGATTTTCACGTTACTTTATTGAGATTACTTGGATTAGATGATAACAAGTTGACATACTTTCATGCAGGTAGATTTAAGCAATTGAGCCAGTTTGGAGGGGACCCAATAAAGGAGCTGATGGCTTAGTTGCATGCGTGTGATATTGTTCATACTTTGGGTTGGGTTCGGATTAGTTCCATTGGGCCATGCTGCTAAGCCAAATGTATTGTTTATATCGATTGATGATTTAAATGACTATATTTCGCCATTAGATAATCACCCTGGAATTAAGACTTCAAATTTTGACCGATTAGCCAAACGGTCTGTTACGTTTTCCAATGCTCATTGTGCTGCCCCAGCTTGTCATCCATCACGGGTTGCTGTTATGACGGGTGTTCATCCAGTTAGATCTGGAATTTACAGGAATATGTTTGGTGCTCATGGTCCCAGATGGAGGCACGAGTCGCCATTGCTTCAGGATGCAGTGGTATTATCACAACATTTCCGAAATCACGGATATCGTGCTGTGGGGGGTGGAAAGATTTTCCATACGTTACAATGGACACCAGGTGATTCTCAAAATGATCCTTCATCTTGGGATGATTATCGTGGAGATCCAAATGATCCCATATCTTCAGACTGGCCAAGACCAAGCCTTATTTCTGACGCAGAGTCAGGATTAACTGCGGGTAGGCCTCTTGGGGGTGGAATGCGTAGCCAGTTATTTGGTGCTGCGCCGTTATTGGAGCCGGAAGAAAGTTATGGGGACCACCTTGTAACGGACTGGGCCATTGATCAAATGAACCGACCAACAGATAAGCCATTATTTCTTGCTGTTGGCTTGTTTAGGCCACACATACCCTGGGAGGTGCCTAAGCGGTGGTTTGATCTTTATCCATTAAAGGATGTTGAGCTTCCTAAGCATCTTGAAAATGACCTTAAGGATGCCCATAGCCATGGGAGAGAAGGATGGCACAAGTGGGTTAGTGACAATAAGCAGTGGAAGATTTTCATGCAGGGATATCTTGCTAGCATTAGTTATGTGGACTATCAGCTGGGACGTTTACTGGATGGATTGGATTCTTCACCGTTAAAGAGGAATACCATTATAGTTTTGTGGAGTGACCATGGTTTTCATATTGGTGAAAAACAAAATTGGGAAAAATTTGCATTGTGGGATCAAACAACAAGAGTCCCGTTTTTTGTGCATGCGCCAGGGGTTAGTGTTGATGGGGTTAGTACTCGTCAACCTGTGACTCTTACGGATATTTATCCGACCCTTTGCGAGCTGGCAGATTTGCCGATTCCTAAATTGTGTAGTGGGAATTCATTAGTGCCCCAATTAAAAGATCCAAATGCTGTCAAAAATGAGCCTGCATTGACTGCATTTCAGTTTTGGAAAGAGAATAAACCTTCTTTAGCTATCGCTGATTCAAGATATCGTTTCATTCGTTATGGCGATGGATTTGAAGAGTTGTATGATCTAGAAACTGATCCAAATGAATTTCAGAATCTTATTTCTGATCCGAGCTTGGTTAAAATTAAGATGCGCTTGGTTAATGCTCTTCCAAAGAAGGTGATGCCAATGCAAAAAATTCCACAGAGCTCACCGTTTCATCGTGGCCGTAAACGTAAATAATTTTTTATGAATAAACTATTTTTATTCTTTTCATTGGTTGGTTTGTCAGCTCAGGCGGCACCAGTAAATATATTGATGATTACCGTGGATGATATGAGTGCCGACTCAATTGGCGTTTTTGGATCCAAACTTTCCGGTACTACGCCCAATATTGATCGTTTAGCCAGTCAGGGTATGAGGTTTTCCCATGCGCACATGACGGTAGGTAATTGTATGCCAGGTAGAAATGTACTTTTCTCAGGTTTGATATCCCATAACAACAAAGTAGAAGGATTTTATCAGGTGAAAAATCCTGAATGGCCTCACATGGTCGATCTGATGAAAAAGGCAGGTTATTTTACTGGTATACGAGGCAAGGTGTCCCATTCGACACCTTATCAACCTTATGCTTGGGATGCTATTCTCGATACTTTGCCAGATGGTAGTAAGGCTCATTTCAAGAATGCTGATTCATTTGGGATCTCTACTTCGGATGGGATTCGAAAGGCTAAGGATTCCGGGAAGCCATTCTGTTTAATTGTGAATATTTCAGATCCACACAAGCCGTTTTGGAGTCAGGTTAAAGGAGGTGAAAAAGATACAAATATCCCTTCGAGAATATTTAAGTCTGAAGAAATGCCAATTCCTGGATTTTTATTCGATGATCCAAAGGTAAGGGAAGAGCTTGCGCTTTATTATTCGAGTGTGCGTCGAGCTGATGATTGTGTCGGTAAGATTCTGGAGGCACTCGACAATAGTGGTGAAGCAAAAAATACAGTCGTCATATTTCTTTCTGACCATGGAATGCCGCTGCCGTTTGCGAAGACGCAGTTGTATCATCATAGCACGCATTCCCCGTGGATTATCCGTTGGCCAGGGGTCACTCGTTCTGGAAAGGTTGATGATGCCCACATGGTATCTGCGGTGGATATGTTGCCTACATTGCTAGATATTGTTGGAGCAAAACACCCTGGTCGACTTGATGGTCGATCATTTTTATCTTTGATCCGTGGAGAACAACAAGTTAACAGGGACCATGTATTTAAGGAATACAATGAAAATGCTGGGGCTTCACGAGACCCGATGCGTGCGGTTCAAACAAAACAATTTCTTTATCTCTTTAATCCATGGTCCAATGGTCAGCGTGTTTTTGCGACTGCTACCACCGGAACTGTAACCTACCGACGTATGGCGACATTGGCGAAATCTGATGCTCGTTTGGCTAAGCGATTGGCCATGTATAAGTATCGAGTACCGGAGGAGCTGTATGATGTTTCAGTAGATCCTGATTGCCTCAACAATATTATAGACAGTTCCGAGCATAAAATGGTGCTTAACCAATTACAGGAGAGGCTTAAATGGTGGATGAAGAAGACAGGTGATCCCATGTTGACTGTATTTGAACGGCGCAATAATGCTGAGTTTCGAGAGTCAGTTGTTCAGCAGCAGGAACAGGAATCCATGGCGCGAAGGGCTAAGCGAAAGAAAAGAAAGTAGCCGAAATTATTCTTATTGGAAAATTGCTTTGCCCGTTGAGTTTCATTCGACAATATTTACGGCTATGAAGTCCAAGTTTCTCTTTTTTATAGTGGTTTTGGCTTTTGCCACATCTGTGCACGCCGAGCCAAAACTAAAATCGGTTTTTAATGGCAAAGATTTGTCTGGCTGGGTTGTGCCGAAGGGCAATAGCGAAGCAGGTTGGTATTCTGCTGTTGATGGAGTATTAAAAATAAAGAATGGACCAAAGAAAAAAGGTTCCATCCTTTGGTCTGAAAATAAATACCGTAACTTTATAATGGAGTTTGATTTTAGGTTTGGTGAGGGAACGGTTGATAGTGGGATTCATGTGCGTAACCAGGATCAGATTCAAATCGGGATTTCTGGCTCACTTAAAAGAGACATGACCTGTTCGCCGTATATTCCGGGAAAGGGTTATCCGGTTGAGGCTAAAAACATTAAAAAGCTACTTAATCTAAAAGGTTGGAATACAATGAGAATAAAAGCAGTTGGAAAACAGTATACTGTTTGGTTGAAAGGAGAAAAGGTGATGACTTACAAGTCGGACTCGGCAATCGAGAAAGGACCTATCGGTATTCAGTTACATGGTAATCGCATTATGTCGATAGATTATCGTAATCTAAAAACAGCTGAGTTACCTTGATTGCTTAATTTAAACTTTCCTTTTTATGGTGAACATAAATTTCTGATTTAAAGAGTTTTTTAGTTTAGTAGTGTTGTTGTAATAGTGAATATGAAAATTAACCGTCGTACTGCAATTAAGACGGCAGCTGTTGGAGTAGGAGGCTTGGTTGTTACGCCGGAGTTTCTTCGATCTGCAGATGCTGCCAAGCCATTTGGTGAAGGATTTGCCAATTTAGAATTACTCACGACAGGAGAGTGGTGGAAACGAGCAGGGAATAATGGAAAGCCTGCACCGAGGGGGCGAAAGGGTGCTCCGCCAAGCATGAATGTTCCTAGAGATCAGGTGGTTGCGTTTGCGATGTATACACACCATGGTGAGGTGTTAAAACTTTCAGCTCAGTTATTTCCATTGAAGCCGGGTGAAAAGCGTGAAGCTAGATTGGAACTTCAGTTGGCTGGTGAAAAATGGAGTGAAGTTGCGAAATCCGAGGTGCACTATCCAGGTTGGGATGTTCATTTTCGTGTCGAAAAGTGGGATAATAAAAGGGATGTGAAATATAGAGTTTGCCATGGTGACAAAGCTAAGTTTGAGGGTGTTATTCGACGTGATCCAGTTGATAAGAATGAAATAGTTGTTGCAAATCTTTCGTGTAATTCCAGTCGAACTACCGGTCCGCGTGATGAGATAGTTGCAAATCTACGCCAGCTTAATCCGGACCTTTTATTTTTTGGTGGAGACCAACACTATCGTCATACAGAGCATACGACTGGTTGGATTGAATTTGGGCTGCAGTATCGTGATATTATTCGTGATCGACCTACGATTTGTATTCCGGATGATCACGATGTTGGCCACGGCAATGTTTGGGGGGAGAGTGGTAAGCGTTCAACAATTCGTGGCGATGCTGATGGTGGTTATCGTCTTCCGGTTGATTATGTGAATCAAGTTCAGAGACAGCAGACTTCGAGCTTGCCAGATCCAGTTGATCCGAAACCTGTAGATCGAGGAATAGGTGTTTACTTTACACACCTAAATATAGGTGGAGTTGATTTTGCAATTTTAGAGGATCGTAAATTTAAAAGTGGTCCGGCGGGTAAAATACCGAAGATGGGCCCGCGGCCAGACCATATCAACGATCCTAAATACGATCCGAGTAAGATTGATCTCCCAGAGTTGGAACTACTGGGTCCTCGTCAGGAAAAGTTTTTAGAGGGTTGGAGTTCAGATTGGACCGGGACAGAGATGAAGTGCGTTCTGTCACAGACTGCGTTCTGTGGAGCGGTCCATATGCATGGCGGCCCGAAAAATCGTTTGCTGGCAGATTTAGATTGCAACGGTTGGCCTCAAACACCGAGTCGCCGTGCTCTTACACTTATTCGTCGAGCATGGGCGGTACATCTTTGTGGGGATCAGCACCTTGCGGTGGTTGTTAAACATGGAATTTCAGAACATGGTGATGGGCCCTACGGATTTACTGGGCCGGCATTGGTAAATACCATTTATGGTCGTTGGTGGCATCCAGAAGATGAGAAACCAGGGCCAAATCCTGTGCCTAAAAGTCCGCTGCCGTGGACAGGAGATTTCAAGGATGGGCTTGGTAATAAAATTTCAATGATGGCTTATGCCAATCCGGAAGACCGAAATGATGAACGTAAGCGTGCTGACGGTTTTGGTATCGCCCGGTTTAATAAAAAAAATCGTGAAGTTACATTTGAATGCTGGCCTCGTTTTTGTGATGTTAGAAATGGTGACAGCGAACAATTTCCTGGCTGGCCGATAACAGTAAAACAGGATGAAAATGATGGGAGAAAGGTGGCAGGTTATCTTCCTGAGTACATTTTCGCCAATGGTGAAAATTGCGTTGTACAGGTTGTCGAGGAGGAAAGTGGAGAGGTTCTATATACAGCCCGATCTATAAATGGCCGATTCCAGCCTAAGGTATATTCCGCGGGAAAATATACCGTTAAGATTGGTCGAGAGTTGCCGGATATGAGGGTATTTAAGAGTATTCAATCCGGTTCGAAATCAGGGGCTGGTCAAATTAAGATTAGCATTTAATAAAGAGCAAAAAATTGTGTTCTTTTTGCGATTAACGGTCATCTTGATTCTGTTTTCTTTCGGGATTACAAGTGCGAACTCATCGGAACATTCTATTCTGAAAATGTTCGGATCACATTGTGTTAAATGCCATGGAGAAGGGGGGAAGGTGAAAGGAAAGGTGAATCTTCTGGAGATAAAAAATTCTGCAACACTGAGTAAAAACATAGATCTTCTTCAGGGCCTAATAGATGTCATTAATAACGGTGAGATGCCTCCTGAGGGGGAGCCGGAACTAAAACCCATTGACAGGAAGAGAGTGGTAAGTGAGTTGCGTGGCATACTTAATGAGGTTGTTACTAAGGGTAGATTAATTCCAAAGACGCCAATACGCCGTATGAATCGTTTTCAGTATAATAATGCAGTTAAGGATTTGTTTGAATTGAATGTGGAGGTGTTTTCATTGCCGGAAAAAATGATGCGCAGTTATGGGTATTTTGATCCTGCTTCAGGTAAAATTCCAGATACAGTACATGTTGGCAGTAGGCCTCTTGGTAAGTCGCAGATGATCGAGCCTCGACTGGCTGGAGTGGGGCCATTTCCGCAGGACCTTCGTGCTG
>JAYZHR010000240.1:0-17768 GCA_036166355.1 Verrucomicrobiota bacterium
GCCAAGCGAAAAAAACGCCCACAAAGGTGCAAGAATTAAAGCTTCAATGCTTTCTGAATTAGGGTTGCGAGTTTATTTGTGTGGTGATGTGAATTTGAAATAATTATGCCTAAAGAAAAACCTCAGCTTATTAATCATAGTAACAGACTGGTTTTGTGGCGTTGGCCCATTGTTGTAGTTTCGATTGGTGTTCTTGTGTTGGTTGCTTTTATTTATACTATAAGAATGCCGGAAAGGTTAATTAAAACTACTGGTAAGGGTGTAGCGAGTACAGTGGACTCATTGAGTGTTGCTGCGGAAAAATTCAGGCAAGGTACAATTACAAAAACTTTTACTGCCTCTATTCCTGAGTTTGAGAATAATCAAGGTGGGCTGTTAGAGCTTGCTAAAGTTACAGCGACTGAGACGTTTAAAAGCCAGGATGAGCTTAAATATGATTTCAGATGGTTTGAATTGAGCGCTGGCACTACGACTACCGAAATACGTGTTCCAGTGACGTATCGATACCATTTGAGAATGCGAGATTCCTGGCGTTTAGATGTTTCAGATAGGGTTTGTATTGTTTATGCACCAGAAATACGTCCTAGCCAGCCCCCTGCACTACATACTGATAAAATGGAAAAATCTTCTGATGAAGGTTGGGCCCGTTTTAACGCTTTGGAACAAATGGATGAGCTAGAGAAGGCTATTACGCCAACCATAAGAAAATATGCTGCAGATGATAAGCATATAGAGTCAGTCCGTGAGAATTGCCGGAAGAGCGTGAGAGAATTTGTTCAGAGTTGGCTTTTAAGGGAAGGGCAATGGGGAGAGGGTAAATTTGATATTGTGAAAGTATACTTTCCGGGTGAAAGAGATGTTGTGAGTTTTGAGGGGAGCAAGGATTAAATTTAATGCGTAACTATTTGCAGCATTGATCTGTACCCTTTACGGTCTTGCGCCTGCGATTTAGGGGGAGAATAAATGTCAGAGGAGATACAGTCAGAACACGCTAACGCCATAGCGGTATTTGATAAAGTTAAGCGCACTAAATTAGTTTTTGGTGATGATTCTTCATTGCGTTCTGGTGAGCTAGCTAAAGAGTTAGGTTTGAGCCATGTTTTATTAGTTACTGATTCTGGCTTGGTTCAGGCTGGCCATGCAGCTTCGGTTGCTGATTCACTAAAAGAGGCTGGGATAAAGGTGACATTATTTGATCAGGTTATTGAAAATCCTACTACCGATTGTGTTGAAAAAGCTAAAAATGCTGCTGCTGATTCTGGGGTGGATTCGTTTATTGGTCTCGGTGGAGGTAGTTCAATGGATACGGCTAAAGGGGCCAACTTTCTTTTAACCAATGGTGGGTCCATGCATGACTATTGGGGAGTGGATAAGGCGAGCAAGGATATGTTGCCTCTTATAGTTATTCCTACTACTGCTGGCACTGGTAGTGAGTGCCAATCTTTTGCACTTATTTCTGACTCGAAAACTCATCAAAAAATGGCATGTGGTGACTCCAAGGCGGCAGCGAAAATAGCGATCCTCGATCCAAAGCTAACACTCTCTCAGCCTCGCAATGTAACTGTATGTACTGGGGTGGACGCTATAGCTCACTCTGTTGAAACTGCGGTTACTAAAAAGAAAAATGATCTCTCATTTCTTTTCTCAAGAGAGGCATTTAAATTGCTTCTTCCTAACTTTATTAAAGTCATTAATTGTCCAGATGACTTAACCGCACGTGGATGCATGTTGCTTGGTGCTGCAATGGCTGGATGCGCTATTGAGGCGAGTATGCTTGGTGCCGCACATTCATTAGCTAATCCATTGACTGCTCATTATGGTATTGTTCATGGGCAGGCAGTAGGAATGATGCTGCCTCATGTTATTCGGTTTAATACCAAGGTCTCAGAGTGTGAACGGGCGTATAAAGAACTGATGGATGCTGGGCGGATCGAATATAATCATGGATCTGATAATGCAGGGGATAAACTAGCTGAATATTTATTGAATCTACTTAAGGAAGTGGGGATACCTTTAAAATTGCGAAGTGTTATCCCGGATAAGTCAATGTTTCCTTTGCTTGCTGAGGAGGCTGCATCACAGTGGACTGCAAATTTTAATCCTCGATTGGTTAGTGAAATTGAGATGAAGGAAATCTATTTAGAGGCATATTAGTCGCAATTTTTATTTCTTATCTTTTACTTTTTGCTTTCGACTGCTTCAATGAGTTCTGTGACGAGGGAAGAAATTCTGCAAGTTTTTAGAGATTCCGGGGCGCTGTTGGATGGTCATTTCATCTTGCGAAGTGGATTGCGCAGCCGTCAGTTTTTTCAATGTGCATTGGCATTACAAGATATGCCAAGTGTTGAACGGTTGGGGGAAGCGTTGGCCGAGAAGCTTCGGAGCTATTCGCCTGCCACTGTTTTATCCCCGGCGATGGGGGGGTTAGTTATTGGGCAGGAGGTGGCTAGGCGATTGGGAGTGCGTTTCATTTTTGTTGAAAAGGATGAAGGTAATCTTGTGCTGCGACGAGGCTTTAGAATTTCTCCCAATGAAAAAGTTGTTATTGTGGAGGATGTTGTTACTAAAGGAGGGAGAGTTGCAGAGACGATTGCCATTGCCAAGGCTCATCAGGCAGATGTGAGTGCCGTGGGGGTGGTAGTTGATCGTTCAAATGGAAATGCAAAGGTTGGCGTGCCAATGGAGTCCTTGTTGCCAATGTCTGTTGAAACTTTCGACCCTAACAACCTGCCTGAGGATCTTCAGGGTATTCCTGCTATGAAACCAGGCAGCTGAATATTAATTTACTAGATCTAGGCAAATCAGGTTGCCTCCTTTTTTCTTGATGCCGTCTCTCACAAAAAGCTTTCCGTCAACGTAGGCGGGCATGCACCAGTTAATCCCGCAAGCTTGAGTTCGGCCCAGTTCCTTGAACTCCTTATTCGAGGCGGAAAAAAGGCATAATTCCCCTCCGCTTGTAAGTGATAGAATGCTATTTTTCATTACGATAAAAGCTGCCATTGCACGCTTGGGATCGGGGAATGACAAGGAGTCGTTGCTCCACATTGTTTTACCTGTCTCAATATCGACACATACTAATTTTGCAGGATCGCCTAGTCCGTAATAATATCCTTTCACCCTTATGCCATGACTAATATTGGGTTGAGCTTCAATATTTTTCCATATTACTTTAGGATGTAGCTGGCTGTTTAGTTTGATGCCCTGCAGGCCAACTTGATGTGATCCTGCGACTACTATGTTATTATAGGCAATTGGAGCTGCTACATGTCTTCCATAATCTGTCTGCATTGGTACTTTCCAGAGTTCGGTTCCGTTTCTGACATCTACTCCTACTACTCCTTCCACGAAAAAGCATACGAATTGCTGTCTGCCTGATATTACAGCGGGAATTGGAGGGGCATAACCAGGTTCGTAGTTTAGTGCGTTCCAAATGACTTTTCCGTCCTTTCGGCTTAAGCATACGATGCCATTATTTTTCCCTCCAGTTAGTACGTAGATCATGTCTCCTATAATCAATGGGGCGTTGGTGAAACCGTGACGTCTGGCTCCTGGGATACGGCCTTTTTCTCCAATAAATTTCATTCCGAGCTTTTCGTAATTCATACTCCATTGGACTTTTCCAGATTCTATGTCTAGTGAGTGAAGTGTGCCTCTACTGCATTGGGCGATGACTTGATTGCCATTGACTACCGGAGTGCATCTAGGGCCGCGAGGGCCCTGTCCATCTTCAAAAACTGGTGAGAGTTCTGTGGCCCATTTTTCTCGGCCTTCTTTTGAAGAAATAGCTACCATTGTCTCATTGTTATTACGATTTTCAAATAGGAAAACCGAATCGTTTGCAACTACTGGTGATGCAAGTCCTTCGCCTGATTTTATTTTCCAAACAATTTTTGGTTGGTCTGGTAGAGTCTTTAGTACCAAGCCTTTTTCTGTTATGTTGCCGTCACGCGTTGGACCTCTCCATTGAGGCCAGTCAATTGCTTGTACTAAAAGGAATTGGTTGATTGCCAGGGCGCACAATAAATTTCTAATTTGCATCTCAGAAGCAATTCAGTCTTCAAGTAAGGCGATGCGTCAAGAGATAATGTAATAATTACCCCTTGTTGGATGAAATGAATAAGACAAAAATCAACAGTAATTTGCTTTTGCTTTTGGTGAGCGCCATATGGGGTTTTGGGTTTGTTGCTCAGGAAATGGGGTCAAATCATCTTGGCCCAAACATGTTTAACGGTGCTCGCTATTCAATTGGCTTAATTTGTCTTTTAATTATATTGATCATTTACCATCAAGGACGATGTTTTAATGGGTTTCGATCGATTGATTGGGTTAAGGCTAGCTTGAGTGCAGGGGTTTTTCTCTTTTTAGGCTCCTTGTTGCAGCAGGCTGGTATTTCTGATGAGGACACAGGAGGAGGTAAGGCTGGTTTTATAACTGGTTTATATGTTGTTATTGTTCCGATGCTTGGCTTATTTGTTGGACGAAGAACAAATTTTCAGACATGGAGCGGTGTTGCATTGGCAGTAATTGGCCTATGGTTGTTAAGTGTTGAACAAGCTAATAATAAATGGGTTATTGGGGATGGGGATTTACTTGTTTTCTTTGGTGCATTTTGTTGGGCAGGGCATGTATTGGTGATAGACAGGTTTACGAATCGGGTCTCATCACTCCACTTGGCAATAGGGCAGGTAGCTGTGTGTGCTTTTTTAAGTTGGTCTGTAGCACTTTTAAGAGAACCAATTAATATCGATGCATTTAAAGGGGCTTTTCTGCCTGCCTTATACCTTGGTGTTATGTCAATCGCTATTGCGTTTACGCTTCAAATTATTGGCCAACGGAATGCTGATCCCACTCATGCTTCAATCATATTTGCAATGGAGGCTGTGGTTGGTGTAATAGCATGTTGGCTGATAATAGATGAGCAGTTATCGAGACGGCAGTTAATTGGGTGTCTCATGATGTTTTGTGGCATGGTGGTTTCGCAGGTGCCCATTAGATTTATCAGGTTAGGAATAACTGACTGTAATAAATAACTCATCAAATTACATATTTAAGGCAACTGTGCTGTGTTTCATATAAAACACTTTGTTTTAATCGAGGGTTGAGTAACAATTCTGTTGGTGTTGTTGTGTTTATTGAATAGATTTCGTTTTATTGTAATAAGTGTTTTTCTGGTTTGTTTTTCAAGTTTTTGCCTAGGTTTAAACTGGGAGAGTGGCCCGAGTTACCGTAAAGCAAAGCTTACTATTCCTGCTAAAGGTAGGGCAGGTTTTACCTCTATGCCTATTACTCAATTAGGTGTAAATTTTTCCAATAAAGTATCAAGAGTGACTTTGGTTAAGCGGTCAAATCTTATGAATGGTTCAGGAGTTGCGTTGGGTGATGTGAACGGGGATGGGTTGTGTGATATTTATTTTTGTCGAATTGAAGGGGCTAATCAATTGTATTTAAATTTGGGGAATTGGCGCTTCAGGTTGGCTTCAGTGGAAAGGGGGGTGGCGGCAGTTGATTGCCTTACTCGTGGTGCCGTGTTTGCAGATATAGATGGAAATGGATCTCTGGACTTGTTGTTGACAACATTTCGAAAAGGGACCCGATGTTTAGTGAATGATGGAAAGGGTTATTTTACTGATGTCACCAATGAAGCTGGCATTGAATCAAAATCATCTGGTACTACATTGGCAGTAGGGGATATCGATGGGGATAGTGATATTGATTTGTATGTAGCAAATTTTGGTGAGCTTGCTTTGTTGAGGGATGGCGGTGCTTTTGCGGTTCGTAAAATAGGGGGTAGATCTGTAGTGACGGGGCAACATGCAAAGCGTCTGAAGATTATTAATGGTAAATTAATTGAGTTTGGTGAAGCTGATTTTTTGTATCTGAATGATGGGAAAGGTTTATTCAAGAGGGTGCCTTGGAGGGAAAATCGATTTTTAGATTACAATGGTAACCCAATGGCTCAGCCAATGGATTTTGGTTTATGTGCGCAAATTAGAGATATAAATACAGATGGTTATCCAGATATTTATGTTTGTAATGATTTTCAAACACCAGATCGAATTTGGATCAACAAAGGTGATGGTTTTTTTCATGAAGCGGGACCAGTTGCTGTTCGATCTATTTCTTATGCTTCAATGGGAGTGGATTTTGCTGATATTGACAGGGACGGAAAGCTGGATTTTTTTGTAACTGAAATGCTTAGCCGTAAACCGATAACTCGTCTACTGAAAATCAGTCCTAATTCTCCTGTTCCATCAGATTCAAGAGATATAGTTAAAAGGCTGCAAGTAGCCCGAAATACAATGTTTTGGAATCGAGGCGATGATACTTATGCAGAAGTTGGGCGTTACTCGGGTGTTGAGGCGACAGATTGGTCTTGGCAGCCAGTATTTTTGGATATTGATCTCGATGGGTATGAGGATTTATTTGTTACAAATGGTCATATTCATGACGTTAATGATCGAGATGCTATTGCCAAATATTCTCGTATAGCAAAGGTTAAGCGTGAGCAGGTTGGGTCAATTATGTTCCCGCCATTTGAGACAGCAAATGTCGCTTATAGAAATTTGGGTAATTTTCGTTTTTCGAATGTGAGTCGCGAGTGGGGTCTTGATTCAATTCAAATGTCTCATGGGGTTGCTGCTGGCGATCTGGATAACGATGGCGACTTAGATCTAGTGGTGAATTGTCTAAATCAGCCAGCTTTAATATATCGTAACAATGTTGTTGCTCCGCGAGTGGCCGTTCGGTTGAAGGGGTTAGCTCCTAATACTGAAGGGATAGGTGCGAAGTTAACTGTCATTGTAGGGAAATTACGTCAGACTCAAGAGATTATATCTGGTGGCCGTTACTTGTCTGGGGATCAAGCGGTGCGAACATTTGCAATGGGTGATGGGCAAGTAAATCGTTCCATTGAGGTTGTTTGGCCAAGCGGTCGCACCTCGTATATCAACAATCCTGAATCAAATTATATTTATGAAATTATTGAGCCTGTTGGGGAAATTCTTGAGAAGAAGTTGGCTGGCAATGAAGAATTACCGTTTTTTGAAGATGCCAGTCGGCTCTTAAATCATACTCATGCTGAAAACGATTACGATGATACAGTATTACAGCCGTTATTGCCCAAGCGACTTGATCGTACGGGTCCTTCTCTTGGCTGGTATGACTATGATGATGATGGTGATGAGGATTTGTTAATAGGGGCTTCAGCAGGTTCTTCAGTTGCTATTTATCAAAACCTAGGTGATGGTCGATTTGGTCAATTAGCTAGCGCTTCTGGGTTAAAGGTCCCTGGTGATGTGGTAAGTGTTTGTGGATGGGTCAATGGTGTTGGGGTGCGGCAATGGTTAACTGCAGTGAGTAATTATGAGTCTCCTCAGTCTAATGCTCAGATTCGTTCGTTTCGGAAAAGTGTTGGTCTTGGGGTTAGTAGTAAATCATTAGGTGACACTATGCCCGGCCCAATTGCTGTTGCGGATATAGATGCAGATGGAGATCTGGATGTGTTTGTTGGTGGCAGAGCTGTTACTGGGCACTATCCGCAGTCGTCAATATCTTCATTGTGGATTAATAATGATGAAGGCTTAGTTTTTGCTAAAGGAACGCTTAGTGATTCTCATGGAATTGTTAATGGCGCGGTTTTTAGTGACCTTGATGTGGATGGATATCCTGAATTAATAGTTGCTACTGAATGGGGGCCTGTTCGCGTATTCAAAAATCAGGAAGGGAAATTCGTTGAGATGACAGATGCGTTAGGTATGTCTGGCCTTACTGGACTTTGGCAGGGAGTGTCCACAGGTGATTTTAATGGAGATGGTAAGATAGATATAGTTGCAACGAATTGGGGGTTAAACTCTCCACTAAAAACCAATGTAATAAATCCACCTCGTCTATATTATCATTTTGCTGAATCCGGCGTGCCTACTTCTCTTATGTTAGGCGTATGGGATGAATCGAAATCTGCATATTTCCCCTCTAAAGATCTGATTCATTTATTTAAAGGCTATCCTGGCTTGCGTGGTGTTTTTAGTACGCATCGTGAGTTTGCGGAGGCTGGTGTCATTAAGCTTTCAGACTATCATGAGGCAGAGTCTAGATCTGTTACGGCTGTTGCCTTGCAATCAATGGTTTTTATTAATCTAAACGAAGGGTTTGAAGCTAAGCCTTTGCATCCTGAAGCTCAATTATCCCCCGCATTTGGTGTGTCTGTCGGTGATTTGGATGGTGATGGTATTGATGATTTATTTCTTGCTCAAAATTTTTCAGCATTTCCAACCAATGAGGACCGGCTTGATGCCGGTCGTGGGTTATGGTTGCGTGGGATTGGTAATGCTAATTTTACACCAGTTAAGGGGCAGGATGCAGGAATTGCAATTTATGGTGATCAAAAATCCACTGCATTGGCTGACTATGACAGTGATGGGAAACTTGATCTTATTGTTTCGCAGAATGGGGGAAGCACTCGACTTTTCAGGAATAATAAAGCTAAACAGGGGTTAAGGGTTCGATTGTCTGGTGCTAAAAAAAATCCAGATGCCATTGGCTCTGCTGCACGTTTACTTTTTGGGAAATCACCTTCTTTTACAATGGGGACTTGGCGTGAATGGCAGTTAGGCAGTGGTTATGGTTCTCAAGATGGATTGGTTAAGGTTTTGGCTATGCCTAGATCTCCAACAGCAATTGAGGTTAGATGGGCCGGGGCTAGAGGGAAATCAACTATTACTTCTCTTCCAGCTGGAATTATTGAAATAACTTTGGCCTCTAGTGGAGAGATAATTAATCAGAAAACTAAATAATTTTCTCTGTTTATTTCTTATAAATTAAGTTTTGGCTGGTGGGTGGCACTTTGTTGGTTACAATAACCCCACATAAGTTTTATATCCAAATGAAAGTATTAAATATGATTCATCGTGTCGCATTTTTTATGGCGGCTGTTGTGTTATTTATAACTGTAAATTCATCGGCAATTGCTGGCGAGCCGCCAAAGGGCTTTGAGAAGCTTTTTAATGAAAAAGATTTATCTGGCTGGTGGGGATTGGGCACTGAAGATCCAGCTAAATGGATGGCTTTAACTCCGGAGGCGTTGTCAATAAAACAGACTAAAAGCATGCAAGATATAGCAAAGCATTGGTCAGTTGATGGAGATGAACTTGTCAATGATGGCAAGGGTCTTTATTTGAGCACGAAAAAGAACTATGGAGATTTTGAATTATTACTTGATTACAAAACAGTTGCTAAAGCTGATAGTGGTATTTATTTGAGAGGAATACCTCAGGTGCAAATTTGGGATTACACTAAGGAAGGTGGAAAGTGGAATATTGGAGCAGACAAGGGGTCTGGTGGATTGTGGAATAATAGTAAAGGCGCTGATGGTAAAGACCCTATTGTGTTGGCTGATAAGCCTTTTGGGGAATGGAATAAATTTAGGATTATTATGGTTGGAGAGCGAGTTTCAATTTGGTTAAACGGGAAGCTTGTTGTTGATCATGCTCGTTTGGAAAATTATTTTAATAGAAAGGGAACAGTACCTCGAACTGGTCCAATACAGTTGCAGACCCATGGTGGCGAAATTAGGTGGCGTGATATTTTTATTCGTGAAATTGGTGCTGACGAGGCAAATAGCTTGTTAGCTTCAAAGCATGCAGATGGGTTTGAAACTTCTTTCAATGGTAATAATCTAGAAGGGTGGGCTGGTCCAATAAACAATTATGTTGTCTCTAATGGTGAAATTCAGTGCAAGAAAGGGAGTGGTGGTACAATTTATGTTGATCAGGAGTTGGCTGATTTTTCCGTTAGGTTTGAGTATAAATTACCACCTGGAGGGAATAATGGTTTAGCTATTCGTTATCCTGGGAGCGGTGATACTGCTTATGTTGGAATGTGTGAATTGCAGGTTTTAGATGATACTGCTAAGAAATATGCAAAATTACATCCCGCACAATATCATGGTTCTGCATATGGGATGGTTCCTGCTGTTCGTGGTTATCAGCGAAATGTTGGTGATTGGAATTTTCAGGAAGTTACCGTTGTTGGTTCTGTGATAAAGGTGGAAATGAATGGAACTCGTATTTTAAATGCTGATTTGTCGAAAGTAGAAAAGCCGATGTATGATATCGGTAAGTTTAAAGGGAGATTACGCAAATCTGGTTATTTTGGCTTTGCAGGCCATGGGGATGCTGTTTCTTTTCGAAATGTTCAAATTAAGTCGCTGAAGTAATTTAGGTTGTAGATTTCAAAGCGTGGGAAAATTGACACCATTTCGCTTTACCAAAGTGATTTTCACTATTGGTCCGGCTACTCTTGACGTTTCTGTTTTGAGGAGGATGTTGCGAGCTGGTGTTGATATATGTCGTATCAACATGGCTCATGCATCACATGAATGGACGCAAAAGGCCATTGAGGTAGTGCGAACGGCATCGATTGAAGAGGGTAGGGGAGTTTCGATTTTAATGGATATCAAGGGGCCTGAGGTGAGGACAGGATACATTGATGGCCATATTGATTTATCTGAAGGGCAGCAAATAGATCTAACACAGTCACCGGACGCCACTCCAGATGGCGACATAGTTTCAATAGATATAAATTATCCTGCATTAATTGATGAAGTTAGTGTTGGGGATGTTCTATTGGTTGATAGTGGGTTGATGCGATTTGAAGTGCAGGAGGTGCGTATAGATCGTATTCGTTGTTGTGTTGTTATTCCTGGTAGAATGGGTAGCCGACGTCATATCAATATACCTGGAAAAAAAATCAATCTTCCAGCGATGACCGAGAAAGATGTTGCAGATACTAAAATGGGAATTGGTAATGGTGTGGATTTTTTTGCTTTATCCTTTGTAAGAGAATCTGGGGATATAGAGCAGCTGAAGAAATTTTTATTGGATAATCAATCCAAAGCCAAGGTGGTTGCTAAAATTGAAGATCAAAGCGGTATTGAGAATTTAGAAGAGATATTGGAAGTTTCAGATGCTTTGATGGTTGCAAGAGGGGATCTTGGAATAGAAGTTCCTTATGAGGATTTACCGATCATTCAAAAGCAGGCCGTCAGTAGTTCATTAACTTTGGGTAAACCAGTAATAATGGCCACTCATCTACTTGAATCGATGACTGAGTCTCCGATGCCTACTCGTGCAGAAATCACGGATGTTTCCAATTCAGTTTTTGAGCGAGTGGATTGTGTAATGTTATCTGGAGAAACCAGTGTAGGAAAGCATCCTGTAGAGTGCATTAATGTGTTAAATAAAATTACAAAAAATGCAGAAGCACACTCTGATTACGGGGGTTATAATCATGATTTAACATTGAAAACAACCCGGGAAAAGCTGATGAAGTCCGCGGTTGTGTTGGCTCTTGAACTTGGTGGGGTGGGGATTGTTGTTTTTTCTTCTACAGGCTTACATGTTCGAACACTGTCAGCTTTGAGACCATACGGTTGCCCTATATTTGTATTTACAGAGAGACAGGAGATAATTAATGAGTCAAGAATACTGTGGGGGGTGAAGGCGTTTATGAGTGAGTTTAAAGACAGTCAAGAGGCTACAATTAGTGATTCAATATACCGTCTTCAGTCGGAAGGTTGCGTGGATAAAGGGGATCAACTGATAATAGTTCCAAATTTGTTATTTGGAGAGGTTAATATGGTTCAGATACGCAACGTCTGAAAATCTATTTATTTGTTCTTCTTGAGATTCTCTATTTGTTCTTTGGTTAAAACTTCAGGTTTAGCGCCCTTTTTAATGTCTTCACTTGATGGGACCCTAACTACATTACTTGTTGGCAATTTGTTTTTATCTGAAACTTTTTTTTCAATAGAAATGAGTTCTATTTCAAAGCGAAGAGTTGAGTAAGGGGGTATTTTTGAGCCGTTACCACGTGGCCCGTACGCTAAATTTTGAGGAACAACAATCTCCCATTTTGCTCCTGGGCTCATTTTTGTAATTGCTTCTGTCCATCCTCTTATAACTCGATTGAGTACAAAATTGCTAGTCTTCCCGCGTGAATATGAACTATCAAATTCCTTACCATCAGTTGTCCATCCTCGATAATGGACTTCAACGGTGTCCTTGCTTGTGGGTTTAGCTCCTTTACCTGTTTTGATAATACGAAATTGAAGTCCACTAGCAGTCGTTTTAACGCCCGTTTTTTTTCTGTTCTTTGCTAAAAACTCATTTCCTTCCTTTTTGTTTTTATTAATTATAACGTACCTTTTGGCCTTTGCCTTTGCCTGATAGCTCTTCCAGGCTTCTTCCAATATCACTTTAGCATCATCTTCGGTGATTAATGTAACATCCGAAAGGTAGGCTGCTTTTACGCCGGCTATGAATTTTTCAAAATCTATTTCTACCTCCTTAGTTTTGAAATCATTACCAATTTGCATCCCTACGGCATAACTGAATTTTTCGGTTGGAGTCGATGGGTTTTTGTTTTCAGCAGTGAATGCTGTAATGCTTGATGCAATAATTAGAATAATTATTTTTTTCATTTGTTTATTGTTTGCGGTTAATTGTTATTAAATATTTTCTTCAAGTTGAAGCGAGCCGCCTCTTTGGTGCTTCGAATATAAAACTGCCCATCACTAAATGCTCCATGCGTCCAGCACTTGCCTTCAATTGCTTTGAATCTTCCAATTTCCGAGTAGGATTCCATTGATGCTTTTACAATGACGACTTCTCCTGCATCGCTTGTGGCAATCAATTTCCCGTCAACAAGGATAACTCCACCTGGTCCAAAGCCCGATTTTGACCATTTTATTTCTCCGTTTTTCAAATCAACGCATTGCACAGGGGCATCTCCATAAAGTTTAAAACCAAAAATTCCGTAAAGGTGTCCGTCTATACAAACAGGTGTGCTCCAGTGGTTCATTAGTTTGTTAGGTTTTCTCCATAACTGGTGTGATGAATATTTGCCGGATTTGTTTTTTATTTCAAAGGCAGCTGCTCCTACTCCGTAACCAGCTGAACAATATACAATATTATTTTCAACAATTGGAGATGCAGCTGTAGAGATTTTAAATGGATGTTCAGCGCGCCATAGAACCTTGCCGTTCTTGGCGTTGCAGGCGACCAGTCCTTTTTGGGTAAAGAATATTACCTGCCGTTCATTATGTATATTTGCAACTATAGGGCTAGCATGTGTCATTTGGTCGCTTTCTTCACTCCATATAGTTTCGCCGGTGTTTTTATTTATGCCTAGCAAGGATTGATTTTTGCCTCCACCACAGATAAATAACATATCTCCATCAATAATAGGCGTAGCTGCATTTTGCCATCTTATCGGTTGCGCATTATGTTTTTTAATCAGGTTAACATTCCATTTAGCTTTTCCGTTTTTGGCATCTAAACAGTGAAGTGTTAATCGTCCATCAAGGATAAATACATTGTCTCCATCACTTGAAGGGGTAGTTCTTGGCCCGTCTCCGCCTTTATTGTTCTTTGTTCCGCTATTACCACCTCCGTCATATTTAGCTATATTTAGTGTTTTGCTCCAAATTTCTCGTCCTGTTTTACTGTCAATAGCAAGACATGTTTCGCGTTCTACTCCCTCAATATTTTCCATTACAATAGTAAAAACACGAGACTTGGCAACGGCAATTGAGGAAAATCCGAGTCTAGTGGGTGTTTTCCAAATAGGCTTTATTTCCCCTTTAGGCCAAGTATTGATTTGTAATTTTTCCATTGATGAGCCATCGAAATTTGGCCCTCTGTATTGTGTCCAATCTCCTGCTTGAAAGGTAATATTGCCAGCTGTTATTCCGGTAATTAGGAGTGTTGTTCTAATGATATTCTTTTGCATGAATTTAAGGTTTAAAATTATTACTTAATTTGATTGAAAATTAGATAGGGTTATTTATTGAGTCCTAATCGTTTTGCTAATTCAATAGATGCTGCTTCATAGGCAGCAGACCCTGCGCTGTAGGGGTCATATTTTATAATCGGTTTTCCGTGACTTGGGGCTTCAGCTAACCGCGTTGCGCGCGGGATGACTGTTTTGAAGACTTTATCTTTGAAATGTTCTCGGACTTCACCCACAACCATGCGTGAGAGGTTGGTTCTGCTATCGAACATAGTCATTAAGACGCCAATTAATTCTAGGTTTTTGTTAATTCCTGACGACTTTAACTGGTTCATTAAGTCTGTAATTGAGCTGATTCCTTCTAGGGGGTAGTATTCACACTGTAGGGGTATGAGTAGCATGTCAGATGCGATTAATACACTTAGTGTTAGTTTCCCGAGAGAAGGTGGGCAGTCAATTAATATGACATCGAACTGTTTCCCTTTGGTAATGTTTTTTAATGCTTCCTTAAGCCATGTTAAGTGGTGATCTGATTTTTTACGCGATTTTCCTTTTGTCGTATCGAAAGATAATCGTGCTAATTCAACTTCAGCTGCACAAAGATCAAATTCACTGGGGATAAGGGATACATTTTCGCATTCAGTTTGAATTATTTGATCTTCAAGTTTGCGTTCGCCAAGTAAGACAGGGTAGAGGCTAGCATTAGGTTTTTTTTCAAATCCAAGGCCGCTAGTACAATTTGCCTGCGCGTCCATGTCAATTAGGAGGACTTTTACTCCAATAATACCAAGGCAAGCTGATATATTAACAGCGGTCGTGGTTTTTCCCACGCCTCCCTTTTGGTTGGTGATGGCTATTACCCTTGGCACTTGGGGATTTAAATGAACGGATAAAGTGATTTCAAGTCATTCGCTCGCTTCATTGAATTTGGTTTTACCGTAAATCCATTTTTTTTGAGCATATTTAGACTCTGCTAACAGTTTTATTTTTGCGTTGTCTACGGGTATTGCTGCTCCTTGTGCCTGCCAGGCTTTTTTAAGTAGTTTTTTGATGGTATCTGCTTTTAAGGGGATATTTTTACAAAATTTTTCGTGAGACCTGCCTTTTCGGTATGCTGGAACAGTTGACGGCATTTTAAGTGATTTGCTTAATAGGCTAAGGTCTAAGTTAAGCAAAAAAGTTCCATGGAAGACCAACGCATTTCTGGTTCTTTTCTGTGCATTTCCTGAGAATTTTAGTCCGTTTATGGCTAAGTCTGTATGTCCTTCAATTGTAACAATTTGACCAAGAGCATCACTGAATGCTTTTTGGTGGGTTTTCATGATGTGGCAATTCGTAGTGCCGATGTTATTAGTTCCTCTGTCAATAGATATAGGCATTATTAGTGAATAATTAAGGCATCCAGATGATTGTAATACTGCTCCTCCTCCACTGATTCTACGTAATATTTGAATTCCTTTTTCATTACAGTATTCTATTTGGCATTCTCGTTTAATTTTATTCCCATATCCCACAACAACAAATGTTGATTGAGCCTCCCAGAATCTCAGGGTTGCCTCTCTAATGCCTGAGTCAACTTCATCAAGTAGTATTTCATCGCATGCGAGATTCATTGCTGGATCCAAATAGCTTTGATCGATGGTTTTCATTGGTTGAGGCTGAAGCCTGAGTTAGATTGCTCCTGCCGCTTTGGTTATTTAACGCTATTTAAAGATGACTCAAAAGAAATTTACACCGCGACTTCCTCATGAGGAGTTGCTTCAACTTAAGCGATGGAATACTCCTACCATCTACAATGGTTGGGAGCAGATAACAAAACATGACCCTGCAAGAGCCGCTATTAATCATGAAGTAACAACAGATTTTATGCCTCAAATGGGGCCGATGGTAGGGTGGGCTATTACTGTTAAAATCGAGCCAAGCAATCCTGATAACAAAATAGATGCTGCAAAGACATGGTCTGACTATAGATCATATGTCGCCGATATATCTGGGCCAAAGATAGTTGTTATACAAGATATTGATAAGCCAGCAACAGTTGGGTCTTTTTGGGGTGAGGTAAGTGCGAATACACATAGGGCGCTCGGTTGTGTTGGCACCATAACAGATGGAGCCGTGCGAGATCTTGATGAGATGACCAACGCAGGTTTTAAGGCATTAGCTAAACGGCTTTGTGTTGGTCATGCCCATGTAGTACCAATCGACTGGGGTTGTGAAATAGAGGTGTTTGGTCAGTCGGTATTACCGGGACAGCTTATCCATGCAGATAAACATGGTTTTTTGGCTGTGCCATTTGGGGAAGAAGAGGGTCTGCTAGATGCATCTGTTTTTATGGATAAAAACGAGTGTGATACAGTCATTAAGATTGCTAGAAGTTCAGCTGGTGTTTCTTCACGTGAGTTACTTGATGGTGTTAATCAAGCAGTAGAAGATTTTAGTGAGGCCGCTAAAGGTAGATTTGGTAATTCTGGAGAGTTTGGTGATTAAATAAATGATTGCCCTATTGGCTTAATCACAAGCTCTTGGACATGAGCGTTGTGAGGGAGTTTAGCTATTGCCAAGGTCATGCTAGCTATGTCTGTTGGTTTAAGTATTTTTGATCGATGTTCTTTGGATGGAGGAATTGGGCGGTCGTCTAAGATTGGAGTGTCTACTTCCCCTGGAAAGATTGTGGTTATTCGAATTCCATTTTCACGTTCATCTTCTGTTGCGCTAGTGCCTAGCGCAGTCATTGCAAATTTACTCGCGTTATACGCAACCCCGCCTAACGGTGCTGCGCGTTTGCCGGAAGTGGATGATATATTTATGACTAGTCCGGTTTTGTGGGGTCTCATTAGTTTTAAGCCGTAGTGCATGCAATTAAATGCGCCTGTTGCGTTTATTGCCATTAATTTATCCCAATCAGCTGGTGAGAGTTCGCTCATTGAGCGTTTTGGTACATTTGCACCAGCACAATTTATAAGTAAATTAAGTTGTTTAAATTGTTTGCTAGTCCACTCAAACAAGGATTTGACACTTTCTCGATCTGAAACGTCTACAGTGTGGGTTGAAATATTACTTTTACCATTTTTGGCGACATCATCTAACTTAGATTGCCTGCGTCCAGCTACAATTACGTTTACACCTTCGTTGGCTAATGCGATTGAGATGGCTTCACCCATTCCAGTTCCGCCTCCAATTACAACCGCATTCTGTCCTGAAAGAGTCATAGAGGAGGGACATTACTAATTGATTGCAACTGATGGAAGTCCACAATAGTTGATTATAAGTCAAATTATTCCTTATTATTAGGAAGGAAAGTAGGATAAATTACTTTTCCATTTTGGATTAGCTGGACTTTTAGATTGATCTTTTATGGAGAATCCTCTGTTTAAATAATTTGAAAGAGCATGAGGGTGGTCATGCGAGCAGGTATTGAGAATTACTTTCTTGGCTCCGATCTTCCATGACTGATTAATTGCATGTGATAGTAGGTGGCTTCCTAGGCCTTTTCCGATGAATCTTTCAATTAATCCAATACAATGTATCCGGGAAGTTGAGTCAGTTGTTAGCTCGATTTCATAGTATCCTATTGGGGATCCTGTGATATAGGCTCCCCAAGTTTCCATATTTTTTCCGTTTGCATGTTTTCTCCATTCCTCTTCTCTCCATTTTTGCCGTCCTCCCCAACGGTAATTAGAACCTATCTGTTGATACATAAACCAATTAAATTCAGGTATTGGTATGGTTAGCTTTAATATGTTGAAATCTGAATATTTAATGAATTTAGGTTTGAAGTCGCTTTCAGAGTCCATGACTAGGTGATATGTGGTTTTTAACCCAGTATCATTCATGTGTTTATTTTTTTAACTGCAGTTTAACTGCTTGTTTTGGCATCGAATTAATGGCTTCTTGCAGCAACTTCCTTGCCTTGTCAGCACCTTTGTTCTTGACTCTTTTTATTTCATGTATTTCTTGTCTGTCTTTTGAAGAGTATAACT
>JAYZHR010000241.1:0-21369 GCA_036166355.1 Verrucomicrobiota bacterium
CTGAAAAGCACAGTGAAAATCTAGCTGCAATTATGGTAACCTACCCGTCTACACACGGGGTTTTTGAACGAGGGATCCGCGAAATTTGTTCCATCGTACACAAACACGGAGGACAGGTTTATATGGACGGTGCCAACTTGAATGCGCAAATTGGCCTTACTAACCCTGGACATATTGGTGCTGATGTATGTCATCTAAATCTGCACAAAACCTTTTGCATACCGCATGGTGGTGGTGGACCGGGAATAGGACCAATCGGCGTCGCAAAGCATCTCGCACCATTCTTGCCTGGTCACCCACTTGAGGATAATAGTGCCCCAGTATCCGCTGCACCATGGGGAAGTGCTGGAATTCTTCCAATCTCATGGATGTATATCACTATGATGGGCTGTGACAACCTAACTAGAGCAACAAAGGTTGCCATTTTAAATGCCAACTATATCGCCCATCGCCTAGCCGAAACATTCCCAATTTTGTACCGCGGGAAGAACGGCCTCGTAGCCCATGAATGCATTGTTGATTTGCGCAACTATACTAAGATAAGTGTTGAAGATGTAGCCAAACGCCTGATGGACTATGGATTTCACGCACCAACTATCTCATGGCCAGTTGCAGGCACCATGATGATTGAACCCACTGAAAGTGAACCAAAAGAAGAGCTAGATCGATTTTGTGACGCAATGATTTCCATTCATAAAGAGATCATGGCAATTGAAAACGGAGAAGTAGATGATCAAAACAACCTACTCAAAAATGCACCGCATACAGCGGATGATTTAGTGGCAGATTGGAATCGTCCCTATAGCAAAGAAGAAGCGATTTTTCCCATGAAAATCTTACGCGATCAGAAATACTGGCCGCCAGTAAATCGTATCGACAACGTTCACGGTGACCGAAACCCTGTATGCACCTGCGAAGGAATGGATACTTTCACTGAATAGAGAAATTAAGGGACAAAAATACGAAAAAATTTATCACCTACAGCCTCACTGCCGACTTCAAGCTTCCCGTCTTTAGGAGCACCCAAAAAAGGATCATTCGCATCGCCAACCGATTGCCATCCTTTTAGGTGTGAACTATATTGTATTTCTCCTTTACCCGTCCAAGAAATAGTTAAGCGTCCATCACTATTTCTTGAAATAGATAATGTAGGAGGATCAACTTTAATCGTTCGAATGACAGTAAGCTTGAACGTAGCAGAAACCTTGTCAGTCCCGTCACTTAAAACTACTGTAATTTCTGTATCTCCTGTCTTATTTCCGTTTGGAGAGATACCCAAGTAACGCCTTAAACCACTCTTTCTAAAACTCAAACCTCCTTCTGGAATTAAATCCGTATTCGAAGCTGTAGCCGAAAGTTTCAATTGTGATTTTACGGTTTCTTGATCATCTATCAGCAACTCTATTTCACTAACTGAACCATCCTCGTTCGAAACAACATCTGCAATTGGCTCAATAGTAGGAGGCGAATTGTATACTTCGCCCTCATATCTAAGCCATCTAAAGTTACCAATCTTACTACCTTCATTCCAGACACTATCCCAATAACCAAAGTATCCAATACGATGCTTTTTATCCTTGGGCAAAGGAAGATTCGTTAGCAATTCGATCTTTGATGTCCCTGTTATTAATTTCGAGCTCATACGAGCAAAAGACGGATAAGCAGTTACACGAGCAGTGACATCCTCTAGCACTTCCTTATCAGAATCAGTTGGAGCAGAGAAAATTAAGTTTAAAACAGCAAACCTATCCGATTCATAGATTCCAAGATCAGACCAAGCTGACCCGTAGTTATCTTTCGCAGGTGAGCCATCTAGATTAAACAAGCCATTCAAAGTGAAATTTGTATCTCCATCATCTGTTAAAAAAGAAACAACCCCTAATTGGAATCCGTCGTAACCATTCAGTTGATATACAATCCCAACACCTGACTCATGATTCAACCAACCAATAATCCCTCCCATCCCCTCAATTACTGATGGCTGAAACTCTCCCCACACCTCATACTCGCCAGACTTGGGAATTACATTTTCCGAATACCAAGCCGAACGTAGCGGAGGAATCGGGGTCATTTTCGATTGTATCATTTCTAAATAACCCAGTGGCCAACGGCCGTTACGCAGTGCAGGCTTAAGCTCTATCGTTCCATTGACATCATTGAGCTTATTTTCAATCTGAATGAGTCCGGTTGTCCTTCTGCCATCATTGACAACAACAGGCTTAGCAACTGAACCAGCTGCGAACGTAATAAGGATAACACCTATCAAACCAATTTTGTTAATCTCCATGAATAAAAGGCTCAATTAATACTTTAATTGATAGTGGGAGGAAAACTATTGATCCCTCGTCTTTTCGTCAAGCGGACTTGACTAAACAATGGACTCATAAATTAAAAAATACTGCAAAAGTGTTTAAAATGCTTATGATGATTCGAACGACTTCGCTTGTCTAAATGGTTTCTACATTTAATCTTGAACCCCTATTTAAATGAATCGGTTTTTTAGTTTTTTCCCTCTTCTGATTTGCATTAGTCCGCTATCTCATAGTGCAGTAGTAATCAATGAGATTCACCATGATCCAGATGTCAAAACTGAACTGGTTGAATTCATTGAGTTATATAATACAGGAAATCAAGCAGTTGATTTGAGTGGATGGACTCTAGAGAACGCCGTACAGTTTACATTCCCTCAAGGCAGTTTCTTGGCAGCTGAAAGCTACATTGTGATTGCTCATCAGCCGAATCAATTTAAAGCAAAGTTCGGCATTAATGCACTGGGCCCGTGGTTGGGCAAACTTGATAATGACGGTGAACGAATAGAACTTCGCTCTCCGAATGGACAACTGATTGATCGTGTACGTTATCGATTGGGCTTTCCGTGGCCAATTATAGGAAATCCGCCCGGTTACTCCATTGAGTTGATTCACCCCGATCTCGACAACAATGAAGGGCACAACTGGAAAACATCAGTGCGCGGAGACATTTCAAATAACGCCAACCGGCTCATTAGCAAAGGAAGTTCATGGAAATATCTAAAAGGAAAAAAAGAAGCGTCCTCCCCTCGATCTACATGGCGAAAAATAGAATTTAAAGAAACTGGCTGGCTCAGTGGCAACACCCCGATTGGTTACGGGGAAGGCTTCATAAAGAAAACACTTGGAGATATGCGAAATAACTATACGTCAGTGTATTTTCGAAAAAAGTTTTCAATAAAAAATACAAAAAAAAGAGGCGCCTTACTTCTTGCGATTCAGTTCGACGACGGATTTAACGCTTGGATTAATGGCAAACACGTGGCTGGCAGCAACATGTCTACAAAGGAGCCGCGTTATAATAGTAATGCTAAATCAGCGATAGAAGAACTGGAGCTTGTTGACTTCAACCTAAACTCCCCTAGTGAATACCTAGTTGAAGGTGACAATATTATCTCAATCCAAGTACACAACGCCTCGATTGGAGGAAGCAGCGATTTCTTTTTCGATGCCGAACTGACAGCAATTGAAGGACCAACTAATCGTGGCCCGACACCAGGATCAATAAATTCAATATACAATGAAGAACTGTTACCACGCTTGACCAAAATTGAGCATTCACCAAAACAACCGAAAAGTGGAGAACCCGTCATAATTACATCAAAGCCAAGTTTCGTGCCTAATGGGGCAAAGCTATTGGTCAACTATCAGGTCGTTCAACCTGGTAATTACATCCATATTGACGAAGACGCCTACGAACAAAACTGGAATATAATTCCGATGAATGATCTTGGCCAAGCTGGCGACAAAAAAGCCAAAGACGGCATCTACACAACCTCATTACCAGAATCTGTACAAAAAAATCGACATCTAATCAGATATCGCGTCTCGATTAAGACAAATACTGGTAAAACCGTTAGTGCGCCCTACCCTGACGATCCCTCTCCAAATTTTGCTTATTTTTGCTACGATGGAGTACCAAACTGGAAAGGCAGGGCACGCACCAGAAGCGAAGAAATCGAATATAGTTCCGAAGTGCTAACAAGAGTTCCGGTATATCATTTGATCACCAAGAAAAAAGATACTGAATCCTCAACTTGGAACGAAAAGTATAGCGGTGATAATTATAAATGGAAAGGAACGCTAGTTTACAACGGTAATGTCTATGACCATATTCGCTATAGAGCCCGTGGCGGAGTCTGGAGGTATGCAATGGGAAAAAACATGTGGAAATTCGACTTTAACAGAGGTCACGCTTTTCAGGCCCACGACAATTATGGAAGAGAATACCAGACTAAATGGGACAAATTAAATTTTTCCGCCTGCATCCAACAGGGCAATTATCTTCACAGAGGTGAGCATGGAATGTTTGAAGCTGTGGGCTTTAAACTTTTCAACCTTGCGGGTGTAGAAGCTCCAAATACTCACTGGGTTCATTTCCGAATCATCGACGAAGTAAATGAATCTGGAAATACCCAATATGATGGAGATTTCTGGGGGCTATATCTCGCTATTGAACAGATGGATGGTCGTTTCCTAGACGAACACAATTTACCAGACGGCAACCTATACAAAATGGAAAGCGGATCGGGAGAGCTAAACAACCAAGGCCCACTTGCAGCAACCAACAAATCAGATCTAAACACTTATATGAATCGTTATAAGGGCAACCCCAGCGAAAATTGGTGGCGCACCAATATGGATTTGCCTCGATATTACAGTTATCGAACCATAGTTGAAGGGATACATCATTACGACATTGGATATGGAAAAAACTATTTCTACTACCTAAACCCTGAAACAAAAAAATGGTCGACGCTGCCTTGGGATCTAGATTTAACCTGGGCTAGCAATATGTACGGAAATGGCGAAGAACCATTCAAGGGAAGATTAATAAACAAATCTGTTTTCAAGGTGGAGTACAGTAATCGTGCTCGAGAAATCATCGACCTGCTCTATAACAACGATGAAGGATATAATCTCATCGATGAATACGCGGCAATGATAGACGAGCCCGGCAAACCTTCAATTGTAGATGCTGATCGCGCCATGTGGGACTACCATCCAATTATGGCTTCCAGCAAGGTAAACTCCAGCAAATCAGGTAAAGGCCGATTCTATCAACGGGCCGGTACAAAGGATTTTCCCGGGATGGTTAAGATAATGAAAAACTACATTAGAACCCGCCGTAATTTCATTCTCAAAACAGCTGCACGTGAGACAAGGCATCCAGATTTACCAAAAATCTCCTATATTGGAGCCCAGAACTATCCAGTAAATAAGTTAAAATTTAAGAGTTCAGAATTTAGCGATAAAACAGGAAGTTTTGCAGGAATGAAATGGAGGTTGGCTGAAGTTTCAGCACCAGATGCACCATCATTCGATCCAAAAAAACCGCGAAACTATGAGATCCATGCTGTTTGGGAGACCGATATCATTGAAACCTTTAATGACATTGTCACAATCCCAAACAACGTGGCAAAGGTAGGACATTGGTATCGAGCTAGAGTAAGGATGCTCGACGATACTAATCGCTGGAGCCACTGGTCCGATCCGATTGAATTTAAAGCAGCAGAACCAGATACCCTAGAAGACCTGAAGAGTCACCTTGTTTTAAGCGAGTTAATGTACCATGCAAGCCAAGGCGCAAACTTTGATTTTATTGAATTATACAATAATAGTGACCAAACAATTGAGATAGGTGGATTAGCTATTTCTGGTGGCATTCAATTTATTTTACCACCAGAAACACAACTTTTACCAAAACAATTTGGGTTACTCATTGGCCACAATGAAAAAGAAGCCTTTAAAACACACTACAAACTGTCCGATGAAATTTTGATCCTTGGCACATACAATGGAAAACTCTCAAACAACGGAGAACAAATCTGGATTCAGTCGGCGACTGATGGTGCGACATTAATCTCGGTTGAATACAACGATGACGACAATTGGCCGCAAGCGGCTGACGGAGATGGTTGGTCTCTTGTTCCAACTGTGACTGATCCAAAAAAACAAGCTATAGGAATTTTAAACCAACCAGAAAACTGGACACTTAGCACTTCAAAAGGCGGCTCACCTGGTTATGAGGAAAATATTTCAGTTCCATCCAAGGACAGCGATCTAGACGGTCTACCCGATCAATGGGAACTAGCCTACGGCCTGAACCCATTGTTAAACGATGCAACAAATGATCCTGACAATGATGGTGCAAATAACGCACACGAATATTTGGCTGGCACAATTCCAAATAATCCCGAGAGCTATTTGAATCTACAATTTTTAGTTGGTCACTCGCAAAAAAACGAAATCACCTTCACGATGCGAAGCGGACGATCATATATACTTGAGTTTGCAGACAACCCTAAAGGTACTTGGACTAAAATATCGGAAAATATATTTTCGGTTACCCAAGGAGCAGATAAAAAAATCCAGCGAATCCCTATTAATTCAACTGAAAGCGTTGAAAAAAGGTTTTACCGGCTGAAAGTTCAGCGTTTGGCAGATTAACAATTTATGATTAGTCTACCTGCCGCCGCGTAGCGCATAAAAGTGTTACGACTGTGCAAAAAAAATGGATATTCAAGTAGCAGTACTCTGCGATGCAGCCACGGACTATAAAGGTAAGTTAAATTTGCTTGGCACATTCAATTCGGTCTATACAACCGAATTGCCAGCCAATTACCCTCAATGTTCGATAGTACTACGAATTGTATTTAAGCGAATCGAAGAAGGAGAACACAAACTTAGAATTAATTTTGTCGATGAAGACGGCAAGTTCGTAATGCCAAGCATTGAACTACCATTCGAAGTCAACGTTCCCAATAACGACTCATACCTCTATCGCAATTTTATTCTCAACATCCAACGACTTAAATTCGAAAACTTCGGTCAACATGCAATCGATATTGCTATCGACGGAAGACAAGAAGCCAGCATCCCGCTAGAAGTAAAGCAGCTACCGAAACAAAAAAAAGAAACAGTCGAAGACGACAACGCCTAGACAGGCAAATATCAAATGCATAAGCAATTTCTATTACTAACACTGGCGCTAGCTACAATAATCATGCCAAGAGTAGCTATGGGCATAGATCTTATTAAGGAAGGGACAGTCTTTAAATATCACAAGGGAACCAAAGAACCCTCTTCTCCTCGCTCTGCGTGGACAACAGTGGATTTTAACGATAACTCTTGGCTACGAGGAAGAATCCCATTTTACAGCAATGAAAAAGTCACTGGAGGTTCCGAGTTAAGCGACATGAAAAGCAACTATTCAACAGTGTATGTCCGACGAAAATTCCGAATTACTGATCCATCTCAACTTGGATTGGGCTCTCTCAAAATAAAAGCAGATGACGGATATGTGGCTTGGCTTAATGGAATTGAGATCTCTAGCTTACACAAGCCCACCGGAACTCTTAAGTACAGTTCTCGTTCAACAAAAAGCAATCGTGAACCGATCAAATGGCATGAAACCAAAATTCACAACCTAAGTAACACTACAAAGGAAGGCTGGAATGTTTTGTGTGTGATGCTGCTAAATTTTAGCCGTTCCAATAGTGATGCTTATCTAGATGTACGCTTATCTGCCAAAGAAAGAGAATTTGTACCTCCTGAAATTGTCTCGATTGAACCCAAGTCTGGCGATATAGAGGAACTTAAATCCATTACCATAACTTTTAGTGAACCGATGTCCGGGATCGATGCAGGTGACCTTATTATTAACGATTACCCCGCAACATCAGTCAAAAACACAAATAACACATTTACCTTTGAATTCGAGCAACCTGCCTCAGGAAAGGTAAATGCTTGGTGGACCCCAAGTCACGGCATCGGGGATAAAGCCTCTCCTCCAAACAGCTTTGCGCCCAAGACAAGAACATGGAACTACGAACTCCTTGACTTGGTCGCACCTAATTTAGCTAACCGACTACCACTGGAAGGGACTATAAAACAATTCAGTCAAGCTGAGGTTTGGTTCAGCGAACCGGTTCAAGGAGTGGATAGCCAAGACCTGATGGCCAACGGTCTTACAGCGAATTCACTGAGTGGATTTGGAGCAGGACCTTACGTATTCAAATTTTCAGAGATTACATCAGGCCAAGTAGTACTAACCTGGGCTGAAGATGCCAATATAACCGACTTCAACCGAAGTCCAAACCAGTTTCAAGGAAAGGATTGGTCTATCCAAGTTGATACCGAATACGAACCAGGTGACATTGTAATCAGCGAATTCAGCGCTGCTTCAGGAGCCAGTTACAAACGAGTAGATGGAGATTGGATTGAATTACATAATCGCGGAGACAAGGATGTTAATCTCGATGGGTGGTCTCTAACTGATGACAGCAAGAACATGGCAAAGTGGACCTTTCCGAAAGTCTCACTGGGAACAGGAAAGCGGCTTATTGTATTTGCTACCGGCGAAGATAATAAAACCAATCCAAACCAACTACATACAAATTTCAAACTGAATCCCAGCGGAGAATACTTGGCATTGTGCAGCCCAGAAACTCCCCGCCGAGCAGTTTCATCCATCAATTTCCCCGAACAAGCCTCCGGGACTAGTTATGGTTTAAACAATGAAAATGAATGGGTATATTTTGAAGAATCAACTCCAAACAGCAACAACAGTTCCAATACCGTAAGTGGCCGGGTAAAACCTGTTCACTTCAACCTTCCACGCGGGTTTTACGACAAGAAAGCAGTTTACCTGACTCTCTCAACTGAAACTCCCGGTGCAAATATTCGCTACACCATTAACGGTGACACACCGGCTTGTTGCGGAAAAAGTCGCTATCAAACTGTAGGAAAGGTTTACACAGAACCAATCCGAATATCCAAAACCAGCATTATCCGTGCAGTTGCCTATAAGGAAGGAATGCTCTCTTCCAAGGTTAAAACCCACACTTACTTTTATGGTCTTGCATCCAATCGCAAACGTCTACCTGCATTATCATTAGTTACGGATGATCGCCATCTTTGGGGTTCCAAAGGCATACAAAAACAACCCAATGCGCAACGCCACGGTATCGCATGGGAACGTCCAATCTCCGCCGAATTGATTCGACCAGAAGATAATGGAGGTTTTGCGGTCGACTGCGGTATCCGTATCCAAGGAGGCGGTTATGTACGCCCTAGGTATAATCCGAATGGCGGATTACCATTCAGTAAGTACTCTTTCCGTCTTTATTTCAGAGGCGACTATGGAACTGGCCGACTTGAATATCCACTATTTGGAGATATCCCTGTGCAATCATTTGATCGAATCGTTTTGCGAGCTGGAATGAATGATCATACCAGCCCATTCATAAAAGATGAATGGGCACGCCGACTCTGCATCAACTCCGGAGTCGTAACTCCAAAAGGAACATTTGTTAATCTATTCATCAACGGCAAATACAAAGGCTACTATAATCCAACGGAGCGCATCGATACCAAGTTTTTGGCTGACTGGTATCAAACGGATGAAAACTATGATCTCATAGCCCAGTTCAGCGAAGTTCGATCTGGAAGCGTAACTGCATGGCGAAAATTGCTCAGCTATGCCTCGCGTTATGATCTAGATGATCCAAAACATTTTCAAGTTGTTGAAGAGCAATTGGATATTGCTGCGATGGCAGATTACCTTCTGCCACTTATTTATGCTAACAATGACGATTGGCCTCATAATAATTGGCGAGTAGCCCGCCACAAACCAGATGGTAAATTTCGCTTTATATGTTGGGATGCAGAATGGGCTTTTAGTAACAGCTCACATAATACAATAAAAAATCAACTCTCCACATTAAATCCACCTTGGGGAAATGCCGATATCGCAAAATTATTCAATGCACTAAAAGTCAGTCCTGAATTTCAAATGACCTTCGCGGATCAGGTCCACAAACATTTTTACAATGGTGGAGCCCTGACCAATACAGAAATTCGAAAAACATACGACGAATTATACAATACAGTTCGAGGCACTGTAAGTCTTAGCAAAAGCTGGGGCTTAAACTGGATCAATAGTAGAAGAAGCCGCGTCTTGGCTCACCTGAGGGAAGCCAATTTGGCCGCCTCAGACGAAGCGCCTAAGTTTAATCAATTCGGGGGGGATGTTCCTACAGGATTCAAACTGAATATGAGTTCCTCCAGAGGAGATATATACTATACCACAGACGGATCCGACCCTCGCGTGCAATTCGCTAGCTCCATTTCCAATAACGCGAAAAAATATGAACAGTCTAAGGGCATCATTCTTAACGCCGGATCAAAAATTAAGGCACGTTCACTTAATGGAAATAAATGGAGCGCCCTGACCTCAGCAACTTTCCAAGTAGGAGAGAGTGCCATTCCAATAAGGATCACTGAGATCATGTATAATCCTCAAGGCGGAGACGCATTTGAATTTATAGAACTCCAAAACATTGGCGACTCAGAAATCAATCTATCTGGCTTCTCAATGGAAGGCATCTCATTTCGATTTGCCGAGAGCACCGCCCCATTGCCCTCAGGAAGTTTTCTACTTTTGGTAAATGACGCGAATGCCGAGGCGTTTCGTATCCGCTATCCTGGAACATTTATCAATGGACTTTATGAAGGAAGCCTTTCAAATAGAGGAGAGCGAATAGCATTAATCGACCGCAATGGAGAGACAGTGTTATCGGTAGATTATAAAGACGGAGGTGATTGGCCGAGTGAAGCAGATGGCGACGGATATTCAATTGTTTTGTCCAATCAACAAGGCGACCCAGACGCCGCTGCCAACTGGCGTCCAAGCTTAAACAAAGGAGGCACACCCGGACGACAAAACTCAAACACTCCGGAACCACTGATTGTTATCAATGAAGTTCTAGCTGAAAATACTAATACGATAAAAAATGGTGCAATTTTCCCAGACTTCATTGAGTTGAAAAATGTAGCAGGCACAGATGTTTATCTGCAGAACTGGAGCCTGAGTGACAATCCAGCCAAGCCAAGGAAATTTAATTTCCCTGCAGGCATCGTAATAAAAGCAAACAGCTATCTAACGATTTGGATGGATGATAATCATGAAACACCTGGGTTGCATGCAGGTTTCGCCATGGATAAAGACGGTGACACAATTGCATTATTCAACCCGGCAGGCGAACGGATTGATGTGGTAACTTTTGGTCTACAATTGCCAGACTACTCTATTGGCCGAACTGAGAATGGCTGGACACTCAACCACCCAACTCCGAACAAATCCAACAGTAATGCTGGTCTTGCGGACTTGAAAAAACTTCGAATCAATGAATTTGTTGCAGCCGCACCCCCAGGTGGTGATGACTGGATTGAGCTTTACAACATGGATGAAAAACCAGCAGCACTTTTCGGATTGTCATGGGAAATAGGCCTTGGTCAGTTCACATATCGCAGATTGTCGTATATAGCTCCGAAAAGTTACAAGGTTTTTGTTGCAGATGAAAAACCGGGGGTACGAAATCTCGATTTTCGCCTCCCGGCAGATGGAGGAACCATTCTGTTACGTGATCAGAACGGCGCTGAAATTGATGATGTAAGCTACCGTACGCAAACCGACGGTGAATCGCGCGGTCGTTATCCTAATGGCAACGGCAGTTGGACCACTTTCACCACTACAGTTAGCCCTGGCCAAGCTAACTACAGGCCTGCAATTGAAGGCATACAGATAAATGAAATTCTTGCAATCAACGATGCAGCTGTAATTGATCCTTTAGGCAGATCAAGCGACTGGATTGAAATTAAGAACAACTCCAATAAATCCCTTGATTTGAATGGCATGAGTCTAAGCATTAACACAATCGATCCCGGTCAGTGGAAATTTCCTTTAGGAATAACCCTACAAGCAAAAAACAGACTTATAATATGGTGCAATGGTTCTCGAGATCCCGATCTTGGCCCAAAGAATTACCTTAATACCGGACATTCATTAAATGGAACACACGGTTCAGTTTACCTATTCAATTCATCAGAACAAATTATTGATAGTGTTCAATATGGATTTCAAATTTCAAACGTCTCAATAGGTCGTGATAAAAACGGAACATGGAAGCTATTACACCAACCTAGCCCAGGAAAAAGTAACGATATTCCACGTTTAACCGCTACAGCATCAAGCATCTCGATTAATGAATGGACCTCAAATGGAAATGGCGACGACTGGATTGAACTACATAATACTAGCAACCTGCCTGTGAATATGGGTGGCAATTATCTAACAGACGACCTTAGCTTGTTTGGTCGGACAAAATTCGAAATTCCGGAGTTAAACTTTATCGATGCGGGCGGATTCGTAAAATGGATTGCTGATGGAGATCTTTCCAAAGGGGCAGATCATCTTAACTTTAGTATTGCCTCCTTAGGCGAACCTATCGCTCTTTACAGCCCATCAAAATCACTCATAGAAAAAGTACAAGTAACTCAAACATCCTCCGGGGAATCACAAGGACGTCTACCAGACGGGGCAAACAATATCGTTACTTTCTCCACAACAACTACTGCAGGCAAATCAAACTACAAACCAATCGAATCACTTGCTATAAATGAAGTGCTTACCCACACAGATCCACCGTATGAAGATGCAATTGAGTTTCTTAATTTAGGAGATGAACCGTTAAATTTAAGTAAATGGTGGATTAGTAATTCACAATCAAATCTCAAGAAATTCAAAATTCCTGATGGAACCACTATTCAACCACTCGATACTCTCGCTTTTTACGAAGGCCAATTTAATCCAACACCAGGTACAGATCTCAGCTTCGCACTGAACTCATCACAAGGGGATCAAGTAATTCTTTCAGCCACCGACTTAAGCGGTGAACTAACAGGTTATCGTATCATTGTCGAATTCGAAGCAGCAGAGAATAGTATCTCCTTTGGTCGAATTAAGACCAGTATCGGCGACCAATTTGTCACACTGGAAAAACCAACTTTTGGTGTAAACAATCCGTCTTCTATAACAGCTTTTAGACAAGGTAACGGTTCTGAAAACTCCAGCCATAAGATCGCCCCTATAGTGATACATGAAATTATGTATCACCCTGCCCCACTTCCACTGGGCGCAGGAACCCCAAACGATGAATTTATAGAACTAAAAAACATTACAAACCAAACTTTAAAACTTTATGACCCATTAAACCCAGAAAACACCTGGCGCTTCGATGGTGGAATAAAATACGAGTTTCCTCTTGGAAGCGAATTAAACTCCAATACATACGCTCTATTGGTGGAATTTAACCCAGCTAAGGAACAGGACAAGGCCAGCCGTTTTATAAAACGATACAACATACCAGAAGATACAAAATTATTTGGTCCAATGCGGGGAAATTTATCAAACGGAGGCGACTCAATTAAACTACTTAAACCAGATCCTCCTCAAGGAATTGACCGTGAGGATGCCGGCTATGTTCCGTATATTCTAGTTGATAAGGTAGACTTTAAAGACGCCTTACCCTGGCCAATAGAGGCAGACGGACTTGGAGCTACACTACAACGTAAATCCGCAATTGTATTCGGTAACGATCCGATCAACTGGAAAGCCTCTGCACCAAATCCAGGTCGAGAAAATATACAATCAGAAGAAGATGATTCTGACAATGACGGCATACCTGATGATTGGGAGAAGGCAAACGGATTAAATCCACTTGAAGCAAATGACGCAAAAGAAGATCCCGACCAAGACGGCCTTAGTAATCTGGCTGAATTCTACGTTGGAACCGATCCACAAAATGCCGCAAGTGCTTTTTATATTTCAGCCAAACTCTTGGACAATAATATGATCGAATTGTGTTTCGATGCCACAAGATCAGGACAAATGGTCGAAATACAAACCACTAAAAATATTAATCAAGGAAATTGGAAAACTTTCATGCAATGGAACTCAGAAGATGACGGGCTCCAACAAGTCGAGGTTGACGTAACAGGTTCAGATGCCCAGTTTTTCCGTCTGCTTCTTATTGAGTAAAAAAGAATGGAATCCGCTCTAACCAACGCAACCGGGCAAACTAACTTCACAAATTTAGACTGGGGAATTGTCGTCGTGTATCTGCTTTTGTCTGTCGCAGTAGCCTTTTGGGTCAAGCGATTTGCCGGAAACATGACAAACTTTGTCAGTGCAGGGCGCGCGGTCGGAACTTGGCTTGGTATCGCTACTCTTACCGGCACCGAGATGGGACTCATAACGGTAATGTACAGTGCTCAAAAAGGATTTACCGGAGGCTTTGCTGCATTTCATATTGGAGTAATTGCTGGGATAGTTGCATTTTTGGTAGGCATGACCGGCCTCATTGTAGTCGGATTACGAAAGCATGAAGTGCTTACCATTCCAGAATATTATGAAAAACGATATGGACGTCGCACCAGAATTCTAGGTGGCATCATGCTGGCATTCGGCGGACTTTTGAACATGGGACTGTTCTTAAAGGTAGGCGCGATGTTCATTGTAGGTATAACCGGAATGAATCCTGACGGAAGTGCTCTCAAACTAGTAATGGTCGGACTTCTGGCACTGGTACTAATATACACCATAATCGGAGGCATGATCTCTGTAGTGATTACGGACTATATTCAGTTTGTTATTTTATCAGTCGGCATACTTGTAACTGGCTGGTTAGCCGTAGAAAGTGTTGGAGGATTTCAATCGCTTTTTGATGAAGCCGACAAACTTAAAGGTCGAGAATGGTTTGACCCAACAGATGACGATAGTGGTTTCGGATGGGAATATCTGGCGTGGATGTTCTTTCTAGGCATTGTTAATTGCGCACTTTGGCCTACCGCAGTAGCCCGCGCCTTGGCTATGGAAAGTACCACTGCCCTTAAACGGCAATACAAATGGTCTTCCATCTCGTTTGCCATCCGAATGATCATTCCAAACTTACTAGGCATATGCGCCTTTGTATTTGTAATGACCAAAGCGCCAGATTTACAGGCTCTGTTTTTCCCAGAAGAATCTGATGCCCAGCAAATCAACAATCTATACGCTATGCCAATTTACCTTGGTCGGATTTTGCCAGCAGGACTAGTAGGATTAATTACCGCCGCTATGATTGCTGCCTTTATGTCCACACATGATGGTTATCTGCTATGCTGGAGCTCAGTGATCACTCAAGACATTATCGCTCCTCTATTTAAAGGCCGCCTAGATAATCCAACCCGTATTAAAATTACCCGAATCCTAATTGTTTTGATTGGTTTTTATATTCTTTACTGGGGCCTCTTTTACGGTGGAGAAGAAGATATCTGGGATTATATGGCAATCACTGGTGCGATTTATTTCACTGGCGCATTTGCACTTTTGTTTGGAGGACTATATTGGAAACGCGCAAGTTCCACTGGAGCAATTCTCGGCCTAATCGCCGGCATGACGGCCATAATAGGCCTTGGCCCCGTTCAACAGGCGATACACTCATATATACCAGGAAACATTCCAGGAAAATCCATTACACTAGTGGAGGATACAACGGTTAAATTTGAAAAGTTCGAAGAAATGGAAATCCCCGAGGAATCTTTTATCGAATATATGTTTAACGATTTCATAATGGCACCTTTTGAACAAGCTAGGCCATGGAGAAGGAATGCCCTCGAAGAATGGACTGCCATCATCCGACAACCAAATGGGAAATCACAAGCAGTCGAAGTCTCATATAGCCTAGACGATGAAATAGAGGTAGAAAACTGGCCGGAATTTAAGCCTCAAACAGGAGATGTTGTTTCGTTTTACAAGCCACTCTCAGGCGCAAGGGTTGGACTCATGACTGTCGCATTCACCATGTTAATGTTTATACTCGGCTCAATATTCTTTCCAGATCGAAAAAACAACACAACAAGTTCATAGAACTTAGGCTTACAAGATACCAAAACATCAACCATTTAAATTCAAAAACCAATAATGAGTGAAGAAACAAAAGATCCAAACACTTCACAACAGAACACCGAAGCCAGCGAAACACCAGCTGTTACATCGAAGTTACCTGAAAAAGAGCCGTTAATAATTAGAGATACATCTTTGAAGAACGAGAAAAAGATGCCCCCAAAAATAAAGGCTGCTACTCCTCAGTGGGTATTCAATATTTTATGGAGCATTATGGAACTTGGTAGCCTTTTATTATTAGGCATCTTATTTGTTCTTGTATACCTAAACCTCGGATGGCCTGGAGTATGGAAAATTACTCTTATCGGCACCTGTGGGCTCTTCTCAATCATGTCACTGCTTGTTATAATAGGCGGAGCATTAGATGTCCGAAAACTTTTCAGCCGTCTACGCGAACAGGAAAACAGCATAATTGACTCAAAGGCTTCAGATTAGACTGCTATTCAGCCTTAAATATGATTAGTGTGAACATACCCTTTATCTTTAGTAAATGGATTTAACCATAGAAATTTTTCGGCAGGAAATAGATCATGCGATGAAATCGTACGATCGTCACATTGTATGTTTATTTAAAACGCCGGATGAATGCATAGAAGCCATCGAACGACTAATAATCAAAGCAATCAAAGCATATGAAAATCGCGCTGAGGGAATGCGTCACGGGATTGCATTGGATAAAGAGATAACAATCATGATCAGCCAGTCAGATAAAGAAAAACCCTTATGCGCCATATATTTTAATCTTCATAGCCCGTATGGACGAGAGGATGGCGGTCGTAATATTGTCGATTCAACTACTGAAATAGAGACTAATCCAACTGACTAAGTTTCGTTACTTTAGTTTAGCTTCATCACCTACCCAAATTTCACCATCAACAATATCCGCTACTGTGTAGGTGTCCCAAGCTGGACCAGACACACGCACTTGGCCAATTTTTTTTCCCAATCTATAAACACCCAATTGCTGGCCAGCTCGAGGCAATCGCTTAAAACCAAAGTCCAATACCACAAAATTAAGTTTTAAGTTTGTACGAACTACTTTGCCCTCTATACGCATCAACGCCGGAGCTACAATAGTTCCACTATTATTTTTCCTCAGCCCCTGATCAACCGTGCTCTCTTTATCAGGAATAGCGCATCCCCCCAGGAAAATCACAACCAATCCTGTCAACCATTTCAACACATCGACATCATAACCTACAGCCTGACCAATTTCACGAAAAACAGTTCGCTTCGCCTGAGCGAAGCACTCTGCTACTATTCCTCAGGCGCAATAAAATATGAACAAACCACTACTTGAAATATGCATCGACTCGGTTGCATCGGCTATCTCAGCAGAACAAGGAGGAGCAGCACGAGTTGAACTTTGCCAAAACCTTTTCGAAGGCGGAACTACACCCAGTATTGGAACCGTCTATCAGACTTTGCAGCGTGTTGGGATCAAGGTAAACGCGATCATAAGACCTCGCGGTGGCGATTTCTTATATTCAAGCGATGAATTTGAAATCATGAAGCGCGATATCGTCACCCTTAAGGAAGCAGGTATCAACGGAGTGGTAATCGGAATGCTTAATGCAGATGGCTCTATAGACACTGAACGCACCCAACAGTTAATCGAATTGGCTCGCCCACTTGAAGTTACATTTCATCGCGCATTTGATGTCAGTTTAGACCCATTTCGAAGCCTAGAAAACCTCATCGATCTTGGAGTCGACCGTTTACTAACCTCCGGACAAGAACCTTCCGTTCTTGAAGGCGTCGAATTGATTGCAGAACTAGTACGTCGTGCAGGCGATGACATTATCATCATGCCCGGAGCGGGAATTACTGCGAAAAACCTGACACGAATCATCCAGGAAACTGGTGCTAAAGAATATCATGTAACCGGCTCTTCCCCCATTGCTAGTAAAATGGAATTCCGTAATGAGCGCTGCTTCATGGGAAAGGCACTATATCCACCAGAATTCTCAATGAAGGTCGCCGATCCCGAGAAGATTCGACACTACATAGATTTACTGAACAACAATTAATATTAGCTCACATTTTTGAGCGAGCCTTTTCGAGGATTTTACGTTCGTGCTCGGTCAAACTGTGAATACCATGTTTGGAAATTTTATCCAAAATTGGATCCACATCACGACTCATAAAATCCTGATCAGTTACCTCGGCAGCATCCACCACATTGGGTTTACGCCAATCCTTACGACGAGAAGCACCGGAACCAGCAGACGGCGAATCCGAAGTTATTCTCACCTTTGGAATTTTAGAGAACAAAGCAAGGAAACCACCTCTCCGTACAAACATGGCGACATAAAAGGCTCCATATAATAAGCCTCCCAAATGAGCGGCATGAGCAGTGTTATCTAAATTTGAGGCTCGTATCATGACCAACATACTAATGATAGAAATGACGAGTATGCCCCAAAAAATCCAATTCCACTTCATGCGAACAGGCAAAATTAAGAATAATAGAAAATAAGCTTCTTGCCTCGGAGATAACCTTGAATAAACCCCTATAAACCCAAGTACCGCACCACTTGCTCCCACCATTGGACCTGCAAACTGAACTGGCAATATAATTGCAAATAAAAGTTGAAGTAAACCTCCGGCTAAACCACTAACAAGATACAATGCAATAAGCTCACGACGCCCAATCACTGGCTCCAAAATTCGGCCTACAAAAAACAAACCTATCCCATTAGCCAATAAATGCCCTACACTCCCATGAAGAAATTGATAAGTGAATAATTGAAAAGGCAACAACAAAGAAATATCAGCTGTATCTAGAGCGAGATAATTTCCAACGTAGGAAGTGTTAAATGCTTTTGTAGTTGAAAGGCTAGCAGGATCCACCAACACCTGCAGTATGAATACAACAAGATTGATCGTCAGTAGTATTGCCCAACCTGACCAAGGTTGCTGAAACGAAGGAGACCGAAACTGTGGCTCCTCCGGTCGCATATATGGTCGATCATCCAACATCGTCAGGCGAAATTTAGCATACCTTGCAGCTATCGCCAATCATATAGCCAAATACAAACAAGGTTAATTGAGGTAATAGGAATAGAATTACAAATGCCTAACACGGCCGTAACTCATTGCCATACGATATCTCCACCAACAACAGTCATGACCGAGCGTCCTTTCAACATCCAATTGTAAAATGGATTATTAGTCGCTTTGCTCACAGTATCTTCGCGCCGGAAAACCCACTCTTCATCAGGATCAAAAACTGTCACATCTGCAGGAGCCCCAACACTCAAGGTGCCACGGTCGGATTTTATTAAGCGTGCAGGAGCCACTGTGAATCGATCAATCAAATCAACTAAATTCATTCTCCCACTGTGATAAAACTGCATCAACGACACGGCAAGCTGGTTCTCCAAGCCAGTAATACCAAATGGGGCATTAGCAAACTCTACTTCCTTCTCGTAATCACAGTGTGGTGCATGGTCACTAGATATAATTTCCAGCGTTCCGTCTACAACTCCCTCAATGACTGCCTCACGATCCTCTGCAGATCGCAATGGCGGATTCATCTTAAAATTTGTATCAAATTCAGGCCAAGAAGGCCGATCACCTTCACCAGGATAACATATCCCCTTACCATCCTCTGGCCAAAATTTCTGGCTTCCAGCGATCGCAGCATCCGTCAATGTGAAATGATGTGGGCAAGCTTCACCAGAAATTGATACTCCTCTCGACTTGGCTTCACGAAGCAAGCGAATACTTCCAGCCGCACTCATGTGTTGGCAGTGAATGTGCGCCTTGGTTTTTTCTGCAAGTAAAATATTGCGAGCCACAATCATCTCTTCTCCTGAGCTCGGCCAGCCTGGCAAACCAAGTGTGCTATTCCAGAATCCCTCATGCATCACTCCTGCCCCTACCAGAGAATAATCCTGACAGTGATCCATGATTGGAAGATCAAACATAGACGTATACTCCAAGGCCCGGCGCATCAAGTCATTGTTTTGAACACAATTTCCATCATCAGTAATTGCCACCACGCCAGCACTCTTCAATGATCCAATTGGAGCCAACTCCTCACCAGCAATCCCTTTAGTGATCGCTCCAGAGCTAAGTACATTAACCTTGGAATAGCGTTGAGCACTGTCTTGAATCAGAGAAACTGTACCCGGACTATCAATTGCCGGGCTTGTGTTGGGCATACAAACTACAGTTGTAAAACCGCCTTTTGCTGCTGCAGCTGCACCTGTCTCGATACTCTCCTTTGCCGTCTGGCCTGGTTCACGAAAATGAACATGAATATCGATCAAACCGGGGCAAACAATCTTCCCAGTTACATCAACCTCAGAAACCCCTTCTGGCGCTTGGCCTTGAGCATCTGAACCAACTACCGCAACCCTACCATCAACCAATAAGACATCGGCCGTTTCATCTCGGCCATTAGCGGGGTCAATCAGATGCCCACCTTTGAGCAATATAGAACTCACTGGCACTCAGGCTAAAGAAGGCGAATTGACAACGCAAGTCGGGTCGCTATTCTTTGCCCCCCGTTGCGGGTGTAGTTCAATGGTAGAACGGAAGCCTTCCAAGCTTCATGTGAGGGTTCGATTCCCTTCACCCGCTCCACTTCTTTACTCAATGTTCATAGGGTTTAAACGCACTTCGCACATACTAATTCAGAGTATTAGCTTGGCCCCTATTCACATTATCAAATGAAACACCTTCTATTAATCGCAACTATGCTGTTGACGGGGTGCATGACGACACATTCGCCAGCAAAAGCACCAAATATATCAATCAACCAAGCCATCCTTGACGGAGACATCAAAGTCATCAAACAACATTTGGCTGCCGGAGCAGATGTTAATTCGAAAGATGCCGGCGGCTGGACTCCTCTGCATTGGGCTGCTGGTGAGGGTTACAAGAAAGCCATCAAGCTACTTCTATCCAACGGCGCAAATATAAATGCAACTGAAGTGACTGGAAGAACACCACTAGATTATGCCATGACAACACCCGAAACCAGAATTGCCGCCCTCCTCCGCAAATACGGTGCCAAGACAGCTAAAGAATTAAGAGCTGAAAAAGGAGGGAAATGACCAAGATAATTAAGATTCAAAAAGCGATTAAGAGACCCTTTTCTTAAGGTCTTTTTTGCGTGTAAAAATGTAGAAAAAAATGTAGAAAATCTGTCTACCCCTTCATGGAAACAATATATTTATTATGATATTTAAATTTAAGCACGCCTTCCAAGACTTATTTGAGAGTTCTATACCATTCCCACCCTTCGCCTCAATTAATTTAAATTATTATTACTTTCAGACTCAGTTATTCTAATGAAATCCAGCTTAATAAAAATATTAACTGTCTACTTTTTCGCCTCTCAAGCATTTTCACAAACCTCAATAAGCTTGGATACCGTTTTCGTTGGAAATAATGGAAACAAAGCGGATGCAACAGGTTACGGGGCTGTTTCCTATGATTACTATATAGGAAAACATGAAGTAACAAACAGTGAATACTCCTCATTTCTGAATGCTATTGCAGCAACAGACACCTACGGTCTGTGGCATAAGAGTATGTCAA
>JAYZHR010000242.1:0-2969 GCA_036166355.1 Verrucomicrobiota bacterium
TAATTCTGCAAGTTTCTCGCGATTTAACTCCCCATCATCTTTTAGAAATTCAATCCCAAATGCTTTAACAATATCTTCAAGTGCTGGTTTACCGGGTTCAACTAATGATCGAGCTATTTCATCAGAATCGATAACTTTAACACCGTGCTCACAAAGCAACTTAGCAGCCATTGACTTTCCCATACCAATACCACCTGTAAGTCCCAAACGAATCATATACTATATCAGAGCCTCCTTTCGAATATCGACACCTAACTTAGGGTTAATCATCGCCGCCGTCGCAAATTGAACTGCCTCACAACCTTGATTAAGAGCCTGACGAACATCACAACTTTCACTAAGCCCCCCCACTCCTATAAGACTAACCGGAAGGTCGGAATTAGCAATAAATCCAGAAAACCATTTTAACTGCTTAAATACTAATTCCTTGATAGCGACACCTCCTATTCCCCTACACCTTCCCTCGAATAAAAGTTCCCCCTCTGAATTTCGAACTAAAGTCGACAAACCGTTAACCATCACCAGACCATCGACATAAGGTGCAACCTCAGTAAAAAATCTCTGCGCCACTTCGCAACTATTAAAGTGACCGACCTTAATCAGTAACGGCTTACCAAGAACAGATTGACGCAACTTTGATGCGACAAATCCGGCATCTTCTGGGTTAAGATAAAGCTGTCCATCAACACTAGAGACATTAGGGCAACTAAAGTTAGCCTCAACACCATCCGCCCCACTATCTATAGCCCACCTAGCACACCGCGCATAATCTGCAGCTATAACATCAATTGATTGACCTGGCTCCGGCGTAGCAACAACAGAAACACTTAAAAATTTTCCCTTAGCCAAGTGATTCTTCGTTTCAACAACATCATCCTGCCAATATTGAGGTGATTTAGAAGGCATGCCAAATGATATTGCCCAGCTATCTCCCATTGCATCTGAAGCTTTGACTTCTTCTGGGATAAATTCACTGTCCTGCGGCCAAACTATAGGTTGCAAATTAGGCAAACCATAAGACTCTCGTTCACAACAACGAACAGTCTTATAGGTTAAAATATCAAAACCTAGAGATGCATAATACAACAACCAACGACCATTTAATAGTGGCCCAGCAGCTATGCCAAGTGGAGAATCAACAGTCTTTCCGCAGTATGTCCAATTCCCTGAAACAGAAGGGACTTCAATATCAACAGGTAATGGCGCATGATCATAATTCCAATTATAATCTTTTGATATATTATATCGGGGCAACTCAATCATCCATCAAGAACCAAAACTATCCCAAGTCAAAGAGGCGTGCGAGACGAGAAATGAAATTATAACAAATAAACTCAGCTCAATTATCTTTAACCGGAATCGAATGTTTTTTTGCAAAACCAAACCACACAATTAGACCTACAATCAGGACTCCAAATATGAGTATTACACTTGTCAGATTTGTACTCATAACTCCCCAAACAATCCAGAAGGTAAGACAAAGGAACACAATTGGAGGCAAAGGGAAAAACGGAAGTTTTACAGGCCTATTAATATTGGGCTTCTGTATCCTTAAAACAATAACTCCAAGCACAGCTACTCCCGTAGTTAATATGACAAGTGTACCAACTGACTCCAACAGTTCCCTTAACTCCGTTGACCAAATCAAAACTAGACTTAATAAACACATTAATAATAATGCGTAATATGGTGATCCTCCCTTATTTAATTTTGCGATTTGCTGAGGAAGTTCACCCCTTTTAGCCATTGAATAAATAACCCTTGAACCAATCATCATCGAAACTCCTATAGTAAGAAAAAAGACCATCATAATCATTATATTAGCAACAAAGCCTATGGACTTACCGAATAACCTTTCAGCCACAAAAAAACCAATTGATTTAATACCCTCACCATCAGCTCCCACCATTTCATAAGGCTTTGCACCCCAAAGATAAACTCCATTTACGAACATATATAAGATTGTAACAATCCCAACCCCTAATAACATTGATCGGCTTAAATTTTTTCCCGGCTTTAATATTTCTCCTGCAACAAATGATGTAGCCATATTTCCCTGATAAGCAAAAGAAGTAGATGCAATAGCTGCTCCATATAAAACAATTTGATCATAAAGACTTTTATTTATTATTCATTCATCATCGATCGACTCTTCACCCGCAGCAGACTCAGCTGAAAACCCAAATATTATGAACATTAAAAGCAAAGTAATTTTAAATACAGCTCCAAAAACATTAATCGCGTTCCCTTCCCTAACCCCAACTAAATGAATTCCTGTAATAATTAGAACAGCCAAACTCGCATAGATCTGACTCGGCATTAACGATAAAACTTCTTCCATATGCGCCCCAAAACTTCCAGCAACGAAAGCAATTGATCCTGTAAAACCAATAAATGCCATAGTAAACCCCGCCAAAAAACCCATAGATCTTCCAAAAATGTTCCTTATAAAAACATAACTCCCTCCAGCTTCAGGCCATATGGATGCTAGTTCGATTGCACAAAACGAGCCGCATAGAGCAAGCAATCCAGAGATCGCCCATACAATTAAAATACCAATCCCACTTCCTAATTCAAAAGCATACAAACCCGTGGACATAAAAATGCCAGCCCCTATCATCGCACATACCACTGTGCTCGTAGCCGAACCTAACCCTAATACACGTTTTTGCTCTTTGTGCTGAATCAAAATAAAAATCCGGATAACCCTAAATTAAATGATTTAAAGCTCACGCACGAAATAATGAATTTTTAGTTAAGATTCCACAAAGGAAAAAGTAAATAAAAGTGACTACACCATCATTCACCAATAGATCGTTAATTGATGTTTCGAAATCTTCGATCTGAGAGTATTTTGAAGTTCTCTATTATGTACTTCTTCTGCACCAAACGTAGAGAACCCTAAAACTCAGTTAAAAGAATGTAGAATTTATAAGGGTTTTTTACCCTCCCCCACACTCAGTGACTCA
>JAYZHR010000243.1:0-6250 GCA_036166355.1 Verrucomicrobiota bacterium
GGATTTGCTTATAGGTTGGATTTTGAAACAAGTGGGATTTCTTTATTCTGTAAAACGAACGAATCCAGAGAGCGTATAGGTGATTTGCTTGGAGCAAATAAGGAGCATCGTGAATTTCAATGCCTAGTACATGGTTCGCCTAGTGATGATGTTTTTAGTGTGGATGCAAAGATTGGCTGGGTTGCAGGGCAGCCGGATATAATGAAGGCGGGAAAGCATGGTAAGTTTGCCAGAACAAATTTTGAAGTTATAGAAAGGTTTTCTGGAATTACATTGTTACGTTGTGTGCCTGAAACTGATCGGAAACATCAAATACGAGCCCATATTAATTATGCTAAGTTATTCCCGGTAGGTGATGCGAATTATGGTGGTAGATTGTTAATGTTATCGCGTTTAAAAAAGAATTATCGTCCGCGCCGAGATGGTACCGAAAAACCGTTGCTTGATAGAACAGCTCTGCATTACCATAAATTAGAATTCGATCATCCTTTTACTGGGGAAAAAGTGAATATTAAATCAGAATTACCAAAGGACATGACTGTTGCTTTGAAATATCTTAGAAAATATGCCATCGGGCCAGCCTTCTAAGCCTGAGAAAATATCAGGGGTTTAATTTTTCAATCAAAGTATTGATGCGCTGTTTCTGCTTTATTGATTTACTTAATTTAAGAGCATTAGTGAATGCAGACTTTGCTTTTTCTTTTTGACCGCTTTCAGCATAAAGCTCACCTAGTTTCTCTTGAAGTATAGAGCTATTAGGAGACTCTTTTAATTGTTCAATGTGTGTAATTGCTGCTTGTTTCGGGGCTCCTCCTTTTAGACCTTGGTTTATGGCAAGCAATCTGAACCAATCGATGTCATTGCTTTTATTTTTTATGAGTTCTGATTCGACTTCTTTTGGGTTTTTTCCAAATGGGCGATAGAGAGGATCTCCGACAAAGACTGTTTGCCATGATAATGCGCGTGTTGCCGTATAACCTGCCTCAGCGAATGTAAACCCACTTTGAATAATACGCGCAAAAAATAATGGCTGATTTGGCGTTAGCTCAAGATAGGGCTCAAAAACACTGCCAAAAGTTGCTGTAGCACCCTTGTTGATGAAAGGGCCAATCCAACGTGAATAGGCATCACGAATCATGGATCCATTGTATGAGTGTAAATGGTAAGCAATAGCCCCTGGTACGAAATCAACAGTTTCTTCTGCAAACAATCCTTCAACATTAATTCCATACCAACCTGCATAAAAGGCTATGCTGTCACCGGGAAAACCTACAGGTATTGTCTCTGGGTTATTGTCTATAACAGTGGAAAATCCGCTTCGGCTTATAATTTCAGATACTTGACGCAATCGATCTTCTCCTGCTTTTAATGCGCCGGTCTTTATGCCTCTTAGATCTATATAAGCACGTCCCCACAAGCCTTTTTTTTCTGCAGCAACAGCTCTGTCAACAAGGCTCATTGCTAGTTGGTGAGACGGTCCATCTAGCCTGGCCACCATTATTAAGCCATTCTTTGGAGATATTGATTCGGGCTGGCTTGTGCTGAATATGGGATTGCTAATTATCCCCGTCCTTTCAATATTTTTTTGAATTTGAGGTAATAGTGCCAGCTCGCTATCTACTGAAGCTTCATTTCGTTGCAGGGGCGTAGGTATGCTGGGTGGTGGTTTGATCGTATTATCTTTATCAACTCTAAAGGGAACTCCCCAGCATAATAGTAAATAACGAATTGTTCCTTTGTTGCCATCCAGCAAATTCTTCTTCGCTAAAATTTCAGTTAATGGTTTTTCAAGTGTTTTGGTGAATTCATTACGAGAAATGGTATGGTTATCCGACAAAGGTAATCCTATCAGATTATTTGCGGGGACATTTCTGATTTTTGCATAGTGATCAGCTACGGATTTAGAATCAGAGGATTTACTGTTGTAAACTACAGCTACTGTCGCTCCTTCGTCTCCAAGTATTAATGTGGTGAACGACTGGAAGATCAATATTAGAACTAAAATTCTTTTCATTTGATAAATCGTTTTAATCCATCAAAAGCTAACAAAACATTTTTTGGAAGATTAATACTGTCGCGGTCGTGATCATAAAAATCGGTAAGATGAGTTAAAAGTGTTTCTTTGGCTTTAATTTTACTTGCTGTAATTAATGCCTCATCTAGCGTCATATGCGAAGGATGTTCTATTGGGCGAAGAGCATCAATTATGGCTAATTCGACACCTTCTGCGGCTTTAATTGCATCCTGGCATACACGCTTGCAGTCATTATAATATGCTAGCCGCTTATGTTTTGCTTGTTTAAATAGAAATCCAAGAGATCCCATGCTGCCGTGTTCCTGTTGAAATGGAATTATATTTAAGTCTCCTATTTGAAACGGGCCATTAATTAGGTTTGGATTTGGCTTGAAATATCCAGGTGTAAAGGGCGATTCAAATGCATAACGATATACTCTTTCTAAATCACTCATTGTTTTTTTGTCGGCATAGATTGGCAATGGTTGATTATTGTTAATTGCGCAAAAACGCCGACAGTCATCAAGGCCCATAATGTGATCCGCATGGGAATGAGTGAAGATAACTGCATCTACATGCTTGATTTTTTCTCTCAGCGCCTGAGTTCTTAGGTCTGGTGTGGTGTCAATTAACAGGCGTATTTTTTCTGTTTCAATATATATAGATGACCTTGTACGATGGTTTTTTGGGTTAGCTAAAAACTCTTCGGAATAATCTGAGCCAATTATAGGAACGCCCTGCGAGGTGCCTGATCCTAATACAGTTAAATTGAATTTCATGTTCTTTTGTTTTGCTTCAATAGAGATCTCTTTTCACATTTAGGCGCACAGGGCGCATGCTGACTAATCTCCGCATAAAAAATCTGGCACTTGTTGATGACTTATCCATTGAGTTTAATGCTGGCTATAACGCAGTAACAGGTGAGACAGGTGCAGGTAAATCAATTGTCATTGGAGCGCTGGGCCTAGTTTTAGGCGAACGCGCTGATCGATCGCTTCTCCGGGATGGTAGCGACCAGTGTACAGTGGAGGCAATCATTGACGTTACATCAATTGGAAAAGATTTTCATCTTTTTCTTGATTCAAGCGGGCTTGAGCCATGTGAATCACATCAACTGTTGTTAAAACGTGTTTTTACTTCTTCAGGTTCAAATCGGCAGTTTATCAATGGATCTCCGACATCTTTAAGCATAATGGCTTCTGTTGGAGAATGGCTTGTAGATATACATGGGCCTCATGATCATCAGTCATTGTTGAAGGCCTCACGGCAATTGGAAATTCTTGATGCTTATGGAGGACTTGAAGATCAGAGAAAAGAATTTTCATCAAATGTTGATTATCTTTCAGATTTGGAAAGAAAAAAAAGTGAACTAATTGTTGATGAAGATGCTTATGAACGAGAATTAGACTTATTAAGATTTCAAGTTAACGAGATTGAAATAGCTCAATTAAAGGCAGATGAAGAAGAGGAGCTAGAGCATTCATTTCAAAGGGTTGCTAACTCATCCCGTTTAGCGGAATTAGTAAATGAAGCTAAGTCATTGATTAATTCCGGTGATCCAAATTCGCATGATCTCGTTTTATCTTCAGGAAGATTAATTCAGGAAATGGTCGGCATTGACAGTGAGGCTGAGAAAATACTGGAGCAGCAATCTCAAATAAGTGAGCAAATTGTAGATTTATCCAGAATTTTAGAGGATTATTGTGAACGCTTGAATCTAGATCCAGGTCAAATGAAGAAAATAGAGGATCGATATAATCTAGTTCAAAGTCTTAAGCGCAAATATGGAGGAACAATTAAAGAAGTAATTGATTTTTCCAATAAAGCCTCCGTGAAATTAAAAAGACTAGAAAGCCGAGATGAAGAGTTGCTGTCTCTCAATTCTGAAATAAACATTGCTACAACTAAAATTAACGAACTTGGCAGAAGTCTGAGTGAGTCGCGAAAAAAAATCGCACCTAAATTAGTTCGCGAAACTGAAAAGCAATTGAACGACTTAGGTTTCCTTCAATCTCGATTCGATGTTGAGATTGTGGATCCTAATGAGTTAGGTCATGAGGACAGTTTTGTGTCACGTAGCGGATTTGACCAAATCGAATTTCTATTTGCTCCAAATCCTGGTGAGCCTTTTAAACCATTAAAAGCAATCGCATCTTCGGGTGAAATGGCTCGAGTGATGCTTGCATTAAAAACAGTTCTTTCTTCGCAGGATAGTATTCCTATACTCATTTTTGATGAGGTTGATGCGAATATCGGAGGAGAGACGGCTACGGTAGTCGGGCAAAAAATGAGTCAAATTGGTAAAAAACGGCAGGTGATATGTATTACTCACCTTGCTCCAGTTGCTGCCGCTGGAAATAATCACTATTTAGTTGAAAAAGAAGTAAGCAATGGAAGAACTTTAACAAAAGTATTTCCTCTAACTGAAAATGACCGCATTAATGAGCTGGCTCGAATGCTTGGAGGTGGAAGCGATGCGGTTCGACGACACGCTAAGGAACTATTAAAGTGATAAAAAGGGCCAATTCGTCAAAAATCACTTCCACACTTGATCTTTAATACGTAGTCTCCGCGGTCCCTCGCGATTCGTGTGGGAATTCCCAATCAATGAATAGTTATGACATAGCAGTGATCGGCGGCGATGGCACCGGCCCCGAGGTGACTGCAGAAAACATTAAGGTGTTAGATGCTGCTGGGCAAAAATTTGGTTTTAAACTGAATTATACAAATTTTGATTTTGGTGGTGATCGTTATATTCGAACAAATGAAGCGTTGCCAGACAGTGCTTCTGATGACTTACGAAATTTTCCTGCTGTAATTCTTGGTGCGATAGGTCATCCAGATGTTGCCCCAGGCATTCTTGAGAAGGGAATTCTTTTACGGTTACGTTTTGAATTAGAACAATATATCAATCTTCGCCCTGTTAAGTTGTTTGATGAACGCTTTTGCCCGCTTAAGGATAAGAAGCCGGAGGACGTGGATTTTGTTGTTGTGCGAGAAAATAACGAAGGCCTTTATACAGGATCTGGGGGATTTGTTTTTAAGGGAACTCCGAATGAGATTGCCATTCAGGAAAGTGTTAATACCCGCCGTGGTGTAGAACGCTGTCTTCGTTATGCGTTTGACTATACACGTAAGCGCAATAAGGAAAGACAGTTAACGTTGTGCGGTAAAACTAATGTTTTAACATACGCATTTGATCTGTGGGATCGAGCGTTCAACGAAATCGGAGATGCTGATTATACCGATATAAAACGTGAATACGCTCATGTTGATGCCACTACAATGTGGTTTGTGAAAAATCCCGAATGGTTTGATGTAATTGTAACCGATAATATGTTTGGCGATATTATCACTGATCTTGGCGCAATGGTGCAAGGTGGCATGGGGATCGCTGCTGGAGGAAATATTAATCCTGAGGGAACCAGCATGTTTGAGCCGATCGGTGGAAGTGCCCCCAAATACACAGGCCAAAATGTAATTAACCCTCTTGCTGCTATTTGCTCCGGGGCGTTAATGCTTGAACACTTAGGCGAAAACGAGGCTGCCAAGAAGATTGAGGATACAGTTATTAGTGTTACTCGGGAAAAAATCAAGGATCTTGGGGCTGGGCGTATGGGCTACTCTACTACAGAAGTAGGAGACCTTGTAGCTTCTGCACTTTAATTTGATATAATATTTTTATTGAGTCGGCATGTTTAATGTCGGCTTATTTTTTTGTTTTGCCAAGCGGGGTTGCAACTTAGCTAAGCTGCACCTATTCTGCCGCCGCCCCAGGCAAACTAAACGCAACCATGGCTACATCAGGTTCAATTTTAGGTACGTTCGATTTCGTGGTCTTTTTTGGCGCTCTTCTCGCCATCATGGCCGTCGGACTATGGGTAGGCCGTCGCGAGAAATCTTCGAAGGATTATTTTTTAGCCGGAGGGAGTGCTCGTTGGTGGGGAGTTGCCGGATCCATCTTTGGTTCAAACGTCTCTGCTAATCATATGGTGGGCATGATGGGCGTGGGATTTGCGGTTGGATTTGCTCAGAGCCATTTTGAAATCACAGCCATCGCCGGATTGTTGATGCTTTGCTATCTGCTTCTGCCAGTATACAGAAAGCTTAAAATATACACATTGAGCGAATACCTAAGTAAGCGGTACGATGACCGTTCTCGAGTTTCGTACTCAATTATCATGATTTCGATCATCGTTTTTGTGATGACGGTTCCTGCGTTTTATATTGGGTCAC
>JAYZHR010000244.1:0-9625 GCA_036166355.1 Verrucomicrobiota bacterium
AAGCCACACCCATCATTCGACCTTTCTTATCAAAAAATGCATAAAAATGAGGCAGTGGAGGATATTCGTCATATCTTTTAGTTTCCCAAGTAACTCCATTATCTAGAGCTTCTTGCGCAGACGAGTACCGATCTCTATACCAATCCTCACTTGGAACTTGTGGTTTTTCTTTAAGCGGAAATACATGACTAAATATTGGGTGATCAACAGACAAATCAACAGGTTCAACATTTGGAAGAACTCGCTTCATCTCTCTATAAAAATTTTCCCATTCCGGCTTACTCCAAAAATCATCAGCCATGAAAAAACCACCGTTTAATAAATATTCACGGAAACCTTTAACTTCATCCTCGGCCAAACGCATAGATCTAGGATCAGTAATATAGACAAAGGGCATCTGATTTAGTTTGTCCTCTGTAAAATCAACAACATCTCCATCCGGATCGACTTTCATTGCTGTCAGCTGCTCCAATCTATAAGAAAAATTAAGATCTGCGTTCGGATAATCAACTCTCCAGCCTCCCCAGCCACCTCTGCCATAACCTCCATACTGAACCCGGGCAAAAGTAAATGTATCGTTAGGCAACTCAGTATCTCTTTCCCAATCCGGCACACCTGCACGCCCTCCTCTGCCTCGTGTGCCTGGATCCCTAGACCACTGAGCCATTCCCGCAGCAGCCAGCAGTAGGACAGCTAAAACAATTAGAGCAAATCTATGTAATCCTTTAATCAAAAAAACCTCAACTTAGTTAATGTTATTTCCTGAAAGACGAGATTATTTCAATTTTTTATCAAAAAAACCAGAAAATTGAACGATTATGTAGCCGGAATATAACGTTGAAACAGCAGTGAAAATACAAAGAGCAAAAGAAAAGCCAAATAAAATTGTGGACTAATTAAAGAAGCCAAAACCAAATCGAATAAAACTATACCCGCCAACAATCCTGAGACAGTTCGACCGTAGTCAGGTTTTTTTGAACTAAATGTGAACTTTAAGCTTCGAATTAACCAAGAAAAATAAAGTAACATTGCTATAATTAATTCAATCGAGACCTTGAATTTCTCCTGAAATAAAATAAGAGCAATAATTACAAATATTAATGGAAAAAACAAAAACCAACTAGGCCATGAATTAATATCTCCCCCCGTTGATTCCTTTTTAGCAATATTACTTAATCCTACTATATAACCCCAAAGAATCACACTCCCTAATCCAACCATCATATTAATACTCTCAATAGCTATTAAGCCCGCAAGAAGATATAGAAAAAGCCGACATAAACCCATAATCAATGGAGACCAAGATATTTTTTTATGAATCCAGTTGTACCAAATAATACTTCCCGATAGACATAAAACACAAATCGCAACAGGCACATTTACCAAAACCACACTGGCAACACCTGCAATCATAAAAAAAATACCCCATAACCAAACTGCTTTAACAGAAATGATTCCACTTGGAATAGGCCTGTCAATTCGATGTTCCCTATCGAATTGAATATCAAATGCATCATTTAGAAACATACCTCCAAGATATAAGAATGAAGCACAGGAAATTAACCAGATGAATTTTTCAATTTCAGAAGGCCCCGAAAAACCACAACCAGACAACAACCACGAAGCAAGACAATTAGACCATATAGTTGGAAGATTAGATATTCTCCCAAGAACAAAAAAGCCTCTTAAAAGCCTGCAGCAATTACAATGAATCTGCTGCATTTGATCTTAAGTGAACAATTCCCTGCTTTGCCAATTTATCTAAAGTCCAATTATATTCACCGACTAGTTGATCAACAACATCAAGCTGCCTCATGTCATCAGGCAGCACCTCCCATGTATAAGTCTCCATCTCTATATGAGAACAGACAGAAGGATTTCGACCAAGAAATTCGATCGCCCCTAATAATTGATCGATAGTAGTGTCAAATATTTTTGTTGGCTGACAATGTAGTGGCAGATGAAAATGAATCCGCCATTCATTCTCATCTAGATCAGAATCTTTTTTTGCTATCTCTAGAGCATCAGGCAAGTCCCTATAACGTCTCAAGCTGCCATCATTGGCACGAGCAATGACTTGGTGAAAATAAATATCGTCAGCATAAGAAGCCAAACCTCTAACAACCTGAGGCGTCGGACAAACCTTCATCGCAGAACTAAAGTGCAACTTACTTATTCGCACCCCTTCATTCACTAATGATTCAAGCGCACTAACAACATCCTCGTATTCAATTGCCAAGTGGCATGTGTCATAGTTAATCCCAAAACGCCTAGCCAATTTTGAATCACCAGGCCGATCGGATTTCATATCACGATAAAACTGCAGCATCTCACTTGTTGTCTCCAAATAACACAACGGCTCCGGCTCTATTCCCAAGTGCAGATCCTTGCCAGTTTGAACACTCAATGCATCTATGTAATCAATGACTTCCCACAGATTTTCCCTAATCTTCTCAATCTGGTTATCGGATTCAATAAATTCCTTATACGAACACGGCACAGTACTTACGCTCCCCCCAGATTCGACAGGAGCTATTTCTGCCAGTATATCGAAAAGCCGCTTTGTGTACTCAACTCGGTCAAAAGTAGTCCAATCTGGAGAATACACATCTTCCTTCACCCTAGTGCCATGGAACTCTCCATACGGAAATCCATTAATCGTGAAAACATAACAGTTGTTTTCAATTAACCACCTTTTAAATTCACCTAATTTATCTGGGTGAGAAAGTTGGCGCGACGACAAGTCCCCTAATCTCAATCCAATAGCATATGGATCATTCGGGCTTACTTTATCTCTAACACGCAGAGTATCCTCCTTAAGAGATTTAAAAGTCTCTTTCCAATCACTCCCTCTGTGAATATTTGTGCAATAAGCTAAATGAATGTCATTACTTAGCTTCATAATTGCAGAACTAAATTAAACATCTTCCCGAACCGTAAAACGAGGACTCTGACTCATAAATTCAATAGGATTTTGATATACAATTTTATCAATATATTTTGAGTCCTTATCTCTTCGCTTCATTTCTTGCATTGCCTTTGGCACAGCCAAAGGAACACTAACCCCCCAATCGCAAGCACTATTCATCCAGATTTTTTCATCACCAAAAACCTCGAGAATATCGATTGCCCGATTAGATGTACATTTTGTTTCAGGATAAAGAGTCATGCCTGCCCAAAAACCATCATTAAGCACCATCTTAACTGTATGTTCTTCGACATGATCAATAATACAACGCTCTGGATTTATTCGGCTATCAGCTTTAAGAATATCTAAAATTAGTCGCGTTCCCTTTCTTTTGTCCTCTAGATGCGGTGTATGAACTAAAATTAACTGATCATTAGCAACAGCTAGTTCAATATGTCTCTCAAGTACTAAAATTTCATTTTTACTATTCTTATTTAAACCAATCTCCCCAATACCAAGTACATTATCACTCTCCAAGAATTCAGGAATGATGGATAACACCTCTTCTGCTAGTTTTACATCCTCAGATTCCTTAGGGTTAATACATAACCATGTGTAATGCGGCAAACCAAACAAAGAAGCTCTCCTTGGTTCGTACTGAGTAAGCTGACAAAAATAATCATAAAAACCCTGCACTGAGCTACGATCAAAACCAGCCCAGAATGCAGGCTCACATACCGCCTGACAACCAGCCATGACCATTGACTGATAGTCGTCCGTCGTCCGGCTTACCATGTGGCCATGTGGTTCTATGTATCGCATATTTGTTTCAATCAATATTACCAGACCAAGCTCCACAAGCGGCTTTAGTGGTAGCCTTCGGTATAGGGTCTTCAGTAGGGTCACTAAATGCCAATAATACGTTTTCCGCACGATTAGGCTGATTACTATCCAACACCTTAAGAGCTTCTATAAATTGATCATATCGAAAATCCACCTCACCTTCCGCCCTATTAACCCGGTCCATGAAAGCAGCAATATCAATTAACCTAGCCCTTGCATCTAAAAAATGAAGATCCAAAATATTTTTCCGACAATTCATAACTTCTTAAGTCACACAAATAAACACCGGCCCTACCTCTTTGGCAAACTATTGATTCATATTATTAGACCTCTTTTCTGCAGTTTTAATTCTCCAAAAAGCGGCCACAATACTACCTAGAATACAATGAGTCACTGCACTAACAGCACAAGGAACAGGAGCTAAAGGCAATATAGCAAAATGCTTTGATGCCAAAGCCGCACCAAGACCACTATTTTGCATCCCAACCTCAATCGATACCGTCCGAGATGATTCTTCGTTAAATTTAAATAATTTTGAAAGTCCGTACCCAAGAGCAAAACCACCAATATGCAAAATCAGAACCGCCCCAATTAACATTCGCCAATTTTCTATTATTGACTGCCTGTTTTGAGACAAAATAAATCCAACAATTAAAATGATAAATAGAACTGATACAAATGGAGATACCATGCAAAGCTTTTTTGCTGCCCCACCAAAAAAATGATTCAATACCACCCCAACGACAATAGGCAATATCACTATAACCAATATGCTATAAAAAAGAGCAACTGCATCCACTGGAACTCGCTCTCCGACATAAAATTTAGTTAAAAGCGGAGTTAACATAACAGCCATTGTAGTTGAAATAGCAGTCATGCTAACCGAGAGGGCAACATTAGCCCTAGAAAGAAAAGCAACTACATTAGAAGCGGTCCCTCCCGGACAGCAAGAAACGAGCACCAATCCCACAGCTATATCGCGCGGGAGATTCATACAATAACCAATCCCCCAACCAAGCAAAGGCATAATAAAAAACTGAAGAGCTACCCCTCCCAACAATGCTGCAGGTAAAAGAAAAACCCTTTTAAAATCCTTCAAAGTCAAAGTTAAACCCATACCCAGCATTATTAAACCAAGTCCAACTTGTATTAACTCTTTCGAGTACCAGCTAAACGCTTCAGGCCAAACAAGAGCAATAACCGCAACAAGAACTGACCATAATGGAAATAAATTGGTTAACCATTTAAATAATAACCCCACAAGAGAATTGATACGACTATAGACAACATCGACAACAAAAAAATTACGAATAATACATCCGATAACAGAGGCTTAAGCTTGTCATAGCTGAACACTCGAACTATTTTACAAGCCATGAAGCATTTAATTTGCAGCGCTATTGTTATAACTATTACAGGGATAATAAATCCAGCAATAGCCCGAGCTCAAAACAACTCACTGCAAAACCGTGCATTAATAGAAAATGTCAACCGGTTACAAGGACAATTGGAAGACCTACTACAGTCTTACAACGCCCTTAAAAAAGAAGTCGACATCCTTCAAATAGAACTACGTAAAACACGAGCTGAATCTCTAAAAAGCAAGCCAGATAGCATAACCAAATCTGACATAGAAGGACTTACTAAGGCGATAAGGGAAGTTGATCGGAAACGTTCTGCAGACAAAGAGCTCATACTAAAAGAAATAAGAAATATTGCACGCAACTCTATCAATAATAATAATAATAGTCGACCAATAACCACTACCCCATCAACAACTAACAGGAAACCACAAAAAGGCTTTGAGCACACAGTCCAGAGCGGTGAGACAATTTCTGCTATTATAGCTGCATACAATGAACAATTAAAAATTGAAGGAGGCAAAAAGCGAATTACACTTAATTCTGTACTCAAGGCAAATCCAAAACTAAATCCTAGATCAATTCAAATCGGTCAGATATTATTTATCCCCGATCCTAGATAAAAATTATATTTCATTATTAATGCCTTTTACATGGCAAACAATAGTCTGGGCCCTTCCTTTAGCTTGGGTTGTATTTACATTAATTGTTTTCACCGCAACCCATTACATAGATTTTCAGATTAATTCAAAACACATATCAATCACATTATTTAGAATATCAATTAGAAAAATTAGCCTTAGTGATATACATCGAGTTTCTAAAAACTTAAAAGGGAAACCAGAAATTTGGAGAAACACATTCAGCCCAAACCACCGAATGCTCGTAATTTACAGGAAAAATCAGTTGAGACCAATAGTGATAACTCCAAAGAATAGATACGTATTCCGCAACAGAATTGAAGAAGAAATAAAAAAACACATTTAAAATCAATTCCGCTCGGCTCTTCAACGAGCATAAACAGGCCGATAATTTTTAAAGCGCATTAGAAACTTCGTCTGCATGCCTACGGCAAGTTTATTCCATTTGCCCAAACGTATTTTTGATTTGTCATCAGAAAACACAGCAAAATTGATTCTATGCATTTTTTGCAATAATTGCCAATATGTAGCAGCCATAGCTTCCAGTACAAGTAAATCACAGAAGTTAGCTTTAGGAATAGTTTCTGCCGCAAGCTTATAATAAGCCCATGCACGATCCGCTAATTCTCTAGCAACATTTTCAAACCCCGAAGCTTGTTTTCCCTCAAGTATTGAACTTTCTGTAACATTATATTTTTCCAGCAATGATTGCGGTAAATAAATTCGCCCCCTACTGGCATCTTCTGCTACATCACGAAGTATATTGGTCAATTGTAATGCTTGCCCTATATGCTCAGCATAAGAATCAGCCCGACCATTATCATAGCCTAAAATTCGAACAGTTAACAAACCGACAACGGATGCTGCACGATGACAATACAGTTTAAGCTCTTGAAAATCAGCATAGCGCGCCTTTTCAAGATCTGTCTCCATTCCCAAAATAAGTTCATCAAATAAATCAAACGATAACCGATATTGATCAATATAATCACGCAACTCATTACATATTTGATTATTCGCCTGTCTTCCATTGCATACTAAACCAATGTCATTTCGCCATTTTTTTAACTCTTCAGATCTTTGATTTAAAGGCTTCATATCATCATCAACAATATCGTCCACATTCCTGCAAAAAGCATATAATGCAAACATCGCCTTACGCTTTAACTTAGGCAATAAAAAGAAAGCTGCAGCTAAATTCGAATTGCTTTTTACCGTAACTTCCTTGCTTTTAAGAGGCTCCGTCACGATTATTTTTAGCCTTAGATTGGTCTTCAGATTTAGAGGGCAACCCCCCCACCTCACTCAAAGTCGGATTACGTTTTCTATGGTCCCTTCGCCGGCGCTTATGACGCCTTCGTCTTTTATTACTAGAGCCATCTTCTTGCTCTATAGACACTTTAGATTTTGTTAAACGATGAGTTTTCCTAGAAGCCCTAGATGAAGAAAGATTATCACGCTTAATAACGACGTAAATTAGCCCGATAAGAATAACAGCAGCAATCGCTATTCCAATTATTAACAGGGGCCCAGAAAATGACTCAGCCAGGTTCCCACCTCCATTTGGAACTCCTGAGTCTAATAAACCTAAAACATGATACATTCTAATTTTAATCATTATTATGCGACTTATTGACAATCTTCAACCGGCTAATTCTATATCGAAGTGCATGGCGACTAATTTGAAGCTTTTGAGCAGTACGACTCAAATTATTATCGTTTCGAGATAGTTCAGACTCAATTATATTTCGTTCAAAGGACGCTAATGCCTCCTCTAACGTCATGCCATCATAATTATTATTCTGTTCAGTATCTTTACGCAAGCGAGTTTCAAATTGAAAGTCAGGAAGATCATTTTTATTCAAACTATTTTTTGCCGCCAAAATAACAGCTCTCTCAATTGTATTTCTAAGCTCCCTAACATTGCCAGGCCAATGATGTGAATTCAGAACACCCCTAATGTCACTAGATATGGGATCAAAAAACTTACTCATCTTTCTTCCAAACTTAGAAAGGAAGTGGTCAGCTAATAAGATTATGTCCTCGCCACGATCACGAAGCGGAACAACACGCATTTGCACGACATTTAGTCTGTGATATAAATCCTCTCTAAATTCACCCTCCTCTATAGCCTCTATAATATCTCGGTTGGTCGCTGCCACTATTCGAACATTTACTTTATGCTCTTCTGTGCCCCCTACCCTAACAAATGTACCCTCTTCTCAAATCCTCAACAACTTAGATTGTAATGAACGAGACATTTCCCCAATCTCATCTAGAAAAAGAGTTCCTTCATTCGCCTCTTCTACCTGACCAATCTTCTGCTTAATAGCACCTGTAAATGAACCTTTTTCATGGCCAAACAATTCGCTCTCAAGTAAGGATTCAGGAATAGCAGCGCAATTTAATCGGACATAATTTTCTTCACGACGCTGACTGGCTTGATGGACAGCACCAGCTATTAGCTCTTTACCCGTTCCACTTTCCCCAAGTATCAACACTGTAGCTTCAGTTGGCCCAACAGTGCATATCATTTGGCGCAACTCCTTCATACTATCACAATTACCGATAATATCATCAAGTTGATAGCCCTGATTGAGGCGTGCTCTGAGATTAGTGTTTTGCCGAATTAACTCATGTCTCTCTGCACAACGATTAATTGAATGTAAAAGCTCTTCGGGCTCGAATGGTTTTGATAAATAATCAACAGCACCAGACTGAATTGCTTCAACAGCAAGTTTAGGAGTAGCGTACGCTGTTATCATTAAAATTGGCATATCAGGCCAGCGTTCATGTGACTCTTGAAGAAAATCATAACCACTCATTCCATCTAAACGAGCATCGGTTATTACCATAAAATAACTATTATTAGATAAAGCCATCAAACCATCTTCAGCAGATTCAACCATATCCGCCTTGTATCCATGAGACTCAAGTACAACTTTTAACGACTCGCGCATATTGCGCTCATCATCTACGATCAATAATTTAGGCAACTTAGACTTCAAGATTGAAAACGCATAGCACTTCTACCCGGAAATAGTAGATTAAACCGGGTATACTTTCCAAGTTCTGAATGAATAAAAACCTGACCTCCATAAAGCTCAGTATTATGCTTTACTATTGCTAAACCAAGGCCAGTTCCTGTTTCTTTTGTTGTAAGATAAGGCTCAAAAACTTTATCTATTTTATCAACAGATATTCCAGGTCCGTTATCCTCTATAATAACTTTTAATGTATAATTACCACCATAACTTGTCTTTACCGATATTTCACCCCCCTGCCCCAAAGCTTCCCTTGCATTCTGAAGTATATTAACAAAAACCTCACTAATATGCCCTAATTGAGCAAGCAAAGGCGGCAACGCCAAGCCGTAATCGCGTCGAATTCTCGTACCGAATTTATTGCCCTTTGGAAATACCTGATCAATAGACGAATCCAAGACATCATTAACATCTAGTTTAGCCAAGCGCCCTTCAACCAACTGTGCATAACCCATTAATTTAGTAATAACTTGATCCGCCTTATTAACCTCTTCTCTCACAAGAGTAACCTGACGTTGAATTAACTCATTATCACGTGATAATTGCCCCAATGTAAAAACAGTATTATTAATTATACCCAATGGATTTTTTATTTGATGAGCAATCTCAGCAGCCAAACGACCTGAGGCTTGTAATTGACTTTGACGTCTATCAAATTCCTCTTCTTCAGAATCCATACGACGCTGCTTCTCGATCAATACCTGAAGCGCATAACAAAAAGCAGTCATCAAAACGAGCAATAAAGCACGAAGCATAACTGGTTCAGCCGTTATATGCTCAAGTTCTTCGTCAGTCCGAGCGACAACTATATCAAATGCACCAGCACAA
>JAYZHR010000245.1:0-7102 GCA_036166355.1 Verrucomicrobiota bacterium
TACTTTGGCTTTTCCGGCGTTTTCATCAGCAATTTGGTCAATTACTGGGCCAATCATTTTGCAAGGGCCACACCATTCAGCCCAGAAATCTACAAGAACCGGTGTTGATGATTGTAGGACTTCCGAATCGAAATTATCTACGGTTAGAGTTACGACGTTGTCAGATGCCATTTGAAAAGTTTAATTAATTAATCAATTTGCTGCGCCGAGCGTAAAAATGAAGAATGCAAGGACAACTGCTGCAAGTGCGGTCACCCCAGCCACACAAATGTCTAATGTATTATCGGCTGAAACAGCCTTACGGACCTTCGCTTTTTTCTTTTTTGCAGTGGCTTTCACTGCAGCTTCTACCGGGGCGGCTTCAACCTCGGCTGCTGGAGCAGTTACTTCAGCACTTTTTTCAGCGGACTCTTCTTTAGCCGCAGGTGCAGTAACTGGTTTAGTGATTCCGACCTTGGGAGCAGCAGCTTTGGCTGGGACTGGTATTTTGATTGTAGAGGCGGCCTTTCCTCCATCAGCGGTCTTGGCTGCTCCAGCGGGTGGAACAGCTATTTTGATAGTTGGAGCAGCAGCAGGCTTAGGAGGCAAGCTGATACGAACCGTTTGTTTTTTGGTTTCCTGAGAATCGCCGCCTGGCGCCGGGGCTTGTGTCGTTTCCTCTGACATCGTTAAAAAGGCCTCAAAAGAGCCGAGAAAGACTAAGTAAGCAGCAAGTGGGTGTCAATTGCTTAAAAAGTACCATTATCTTTAGACTATTGAATTCAAATCGTCTTCGATCCCGATTGAGCTGTAAGCCGAATTCTGTCTTCGTTGCCGGTAAACCGACTACGGAGAGGGCCATTTATCTATTGCGACCTAACCCGGAACCTCAATAGGGCGGGCAACCCCGGGTTCCCTATTTGGTCTTGCTCCCAATGGGGTTTACCATGCCCCCTCGATTACTCTTGGGGCGGTGGGCTCTTACCCCACCTTTTCACCCTTACCCGGCAAGCCGGGCGGTTTATTTTCTGTGGCACTGGCCGTCGACAGCACTTTGAGTGCAGCCTCCCACGTGCATCCCTCTTTTAAGAAGTGGGTTACGTGGCATCGTGCCCTGTGGAGTTCGGACTTTCCTCCCCCGGCAAGCCGGAGGCGACCCTCCGCTCTTTCGGGATCGAAGAACAAAACAAGCTACCGTTTTGTATCAAGGCACACAAGCCAGTTGAATTAGTGATATTGACATTAATTATTTGGACTTTAAAAAGAGGGGAGCGCTAGTCGCCTAATAACAATATTAACTTTTATAATCATGGCAATTGAAGTTGGAACTAAGGCCCCGGATTTTACGCTTAAATCAAAGAGTACCGGTGAGGTGGAAGATGTCACATTGAGTAGTAATTATGGTAGTAAAAATACCGTCTTACTTTTTGTCCCACTCGCTTTTACAGGAGTTTGCACTGGAGAGCTTTGTGATATCACTGCAGGGTTGGGTTCATATACCGATCTTAATGCGGACGTTATTGGTATAAGCGTGGATAGTCCTTTTTCTCAAGAGGCATGGGCACAGAAAGAAGGCATAGGGATTACTCTTGTTAGTGATTTAAACAAAACTACCGCAGGTGACTATGGAGTCTTACTGGATGATCTTATGGGTTTTGGTGCGGTTTCAGCCCGTGCTGCATTTGTAATCGACAAAGATGGGATTGTTCAATACAGCGAGCAAACTCCTACACCTAAAGATCTGCCTAATTTTGATGCCATTAAGGATACATTGTCAAAGTTACAGTAATTTTCTGATGATAATCTTTGAACGGCAGTCGGGAAATCGACTGCCGTTTTTGTTTGGCCTGAGGGTGCAGTTGGGTTGGAATCGGGGCTAGGAATGATCGATTGTTTGAAAAGTGTTCTTCATGGGTTCTTGATTGGGATAGCTAACATCATTCCAGGTGTAAGCGGTGGCAGTATGGCATTGGCGCTTGGTGTTTATGAAAGGTTAATTTCAGCAGTAGGTTGCTTTGGAGGCTCCACGCTTAGAGCCACTTTTGGTCTGTTTCGATTCAATGACGATGCCAAGCGTCGTTTCAGTGAAGAGTGGAGAAGCATTGATGGGACATTCCTTTCTTGTATAGCCATGGGTGGTGCTTTTGCTGTGCTTTTATTTTCGAAGCTCATTGTGTGGCTTCTTCAGTTTTATCACGATCCTACTTATGGTTTTTTTAGTGGATTGATTTTAGTTTCAATTTTAATCCCCATTAAGATGATTCGTAAAATTGGTTTGCCTGAATGTTTGTCTGCTTTTTCAGCAGTCGCATTCGTATTGCTACTCACGTTATCTGTTGATTCTGATCAACAGTTACTAGATGCCAATCAGAAAGTTGAAATGAAACGATCTGCTATCGAGCAAGATCAAAAAGAAACATCAGGGCAAATTCATTTATCGTTGAGTCGAGCTCAACTAGGTCGGTTAGTATTTTTTGTTCTTTGTGGCGCGATAGCAATTTCGGCAATGGTGTTACCAGGAATAAGTGGATCATTTATTATGATTCTTCTAGGGGTATATTTTGAAATTTTGCAGGCAGTTAATGAATTGAATATGCTTGTGATCGTTTTATTTTCATTCGGATGCGTATTAGGACTTCTTATGTTTACCCGTTTGCTAAAAAAGTTACTTGAAAGATACCATGATTCTACCATTTCTTTTTTGACCGGCTTAATGGTTGGGTCATTGGTTGGATTGTGGCCATTTCGGGAATTTACCGTTTTTGGAGATGAAAAGGTTGGGTTTGAAAGAGTTGATCATGGCTGGATTATTCCCCCTGTGGATAATAATACCTTTGTAACACTGGTTGCTTTTTTGGTTGGATCAGGACTTGTTGTTTTCTTTCTGAAATTCAATCAGCTCAAGGCACAAAAAAAGGGCAGCTGATGCTGCCCAAAAATTATTTTATTTATTTTTATTAACGAAAATTAATATCGTTCGATTGAATTTCGTTTTCACAAGGTTGATTTGTGGGAGCATCAGCTTCTCGGTCATTATCTTCGACAATTTTGTTAGCAAGCATATAGGCTTCAACCTCTTCACCGCTGACATCAGCTAGCATGTTTCCATCGATCTCGACACAGGGCTGTAGCATTTGGCCAGTTTTTTGTATCATCTCTTGCCTTTGTACAGGGTCATTGATGATATCTCGATCTTCGAATGATAAATCGTATTTGCGCATAACTGCCCTAACCCCTTCGCTCCATCCGCAACTGGGTTTCATGTAAGCTATAATCTTTGGTTTCTCCATTTTACTCAAAAAAAATGCATAAACAGGTTGCCATAATTGAGTAATTTAGCAACTTTTTTCAGTAATTGATGGCGCGCCAAATACTCATAGTTCCCGATAAGTTCAAGGGCTCTCTTGATGCAACTAATGTAGCAAGGGCAATAGCTGATGGATGGAGTGATGTATGGCCAAATGATCGAGTAGAGCAGTTGCCAATGTCAGATGGTGGAGATGGTTTTGGGGTAATTTTTGGAGATGCCCTTGGTTTGTCTGAGCATAGTTTTAAAGGGGTAGATGCTGCGAGGAGAGATTGTAATGTCTCTTATTGGATTAATGCTTCATCTTGTGATGCTGTATTTGAGGCTGCTTTGTCCAATGGTTTGTCTTTATTACCAAAAGGGAAATTTCATCCATTTGAATTGGATACTTGGGGAATTGGTCAGATGCTTTTGAAGCTTGGTGAAAAGAAGGTGGAAAATTGTTTGGTGGGGATTGGAGGTAGTGCAACAAATGATGGTGGTTTTGGTATGGCAAGTGCAATGGGTTGGCACTTTTTAGATATGAATGGTCAGAAGATTTTGAAATGGACCGGGTTATCCGGGTTGAAATCTATAATCAAGCCGGAATCACATGCTTTACCAGCCATCACAATTGCTTGTGATGTGGAAAACCCTTTGCTTGGTTCAAATGGGGCTACAACTGTTTATGGCCCTCAAAAGGGTATGAAGGAAGGGGATTTTGATGTTGCGGATAAATGTTTGAACCAGTTTGCAAGGATAGTAGAAGATAATATAGGAATCGATTTTTCTGAAATTCCAGGCGCTGGGGCAGCCGGCGGGTTAGGATTTGGAATGATGGCGTTTGCAGGAGCAAAAATTCGTTCTGGTTTTGAATTGTTCGCTGAAATAACAAACTTAGAATCAAAAATCTCTAATTCTGATATTGTTATTACGGCTGAAGGTGGGATTGATATGCAAACATTAATGGGTAAAGGCACTGGTCAAGTTGCATCAATGTGTCGAGATTTGAAGAAGCCATGTATTGGGTTAGCAGGCGTACTTGAGCTTAGTCAGTCGGAGAAATTAAAGAATGATGTGTTTTATCATTTGGATTCTATAGTTCCTAATATAGCCCCACAAACTGATTCAATTGCTGATACTAAAAAATATTTGAAGCAATTAACTACCCATCTTGCCAAGTCTTTATCAGGGTTTTGATTTATTTTCAGTTTAGATTTTTCTTCAATTTCCTATATTTTCGTAACAATACATATTAATAAATCTTCATTAGTGATTTTGAATCATTATCAAAACTTATAACATGTATTAGTAATTAAAATATTGCCCCTCTTTTGGGCTTATGAAAAAATGCCCGGCCTTTTTTGCGAAGGCCGCATGTGTGCTTTTTATCATGCATGCTGGCAAGACATATGCCGGGTTCGGGCAACGAGGGGAGTCTCTGAGTCGCTGTGGCCCGGCATTAGTGTCTCTTCAACAAGCTTTTTGCTTAAAATGAGCAATCAATTAGAAAAATTTGGATTTCCTAAAAAGCAGGGTCTCTACGATCCTGCTTACGAGAAGGACAGCTGTGGTGTTGGGTTTGTAGCAAATTTGAAGGGTGAGCCGAGTCATCAGAATGTACTCGATGCACTTCAAATGTTGGTAAACATGGAGCATCGTGGTGGGTGTGGTTGTGAACCAAATACTGGGGACGGTGCCGGTATCCTTGTGGGATTGCCGGAGAGTTTTCTGCGCATGGTAGCCAAGGATGAGCTTGGCGTGGACTTGCCCGATAAGGGCCAGTTTGGTGCTGGATTGGTGTTTCTGCCAACGATTGAGTCTGAGCGTCAGAAATGTATCCAAGCTGTCGAGGCTATCATTGCTGAGCAGGGACAAAAATGTCTTGGCTGGCGTGATGTGCCAGTTCGTACTAAGGAGGCGAATGTAGGGCCGGCAGCGCGAGCAGCAGAACCCTATATCATGCAGTTATTCATCGGTGCTGCAGATGGATTTGAGGGAGACGATTTTGAACGTCAGCTTTACATAATCCGCAAGCGAGCGAGCCATCAATTACGTTTTGATGAAAGCTTAAGTCAACGACTGCTTTTTTATATTTGTAGTCTCTCAACCAAAGTGATGATCTACAAGGGAATGCTAAACACTGAGCAGGTGTTGCAATATTTCGCTGACTTGGCTAATCCGGATTTTGCTACCCATTTGGCAATGGTTCATTCGCGTTTCTCAACGAACACTTTCCCAAGTTGGGATCGTGCGCAGCCTTTCCGGTTCATGAGTCATAATGGTGAAATTAATACTTTGCGTGGAAATGTTAATGCAATGCGCTCTCGTCAAGGAACACTCGAGAGTGATTTGTTAGGCGATGATTTGCAGAAATTATATCCAATTATGGAGCCGGAATGTTCTGACTCTGGTAATTTCGATAATGCGTTGGAGTTCTTGCTTATGTCTGGCCGTACATTGCAGGAGGCGGTTTTATTGATGGTTCCAGAGGCTTGGCAGAAACATAAGCAGATGCCACAAGCTAAACGTGACTTTTATGAATTTAATTCCTGTATTATGGAGCCGTGGGATGGTCCGGCTTCGATTGCTTTTACCGATGGTAAATATATTGGTGCAGTTTTGGATCGAAATGGATTGCGACCAAGCCGTTATTATGAAACGCACGACGATCGTGTAATTATGGCTAGTGAGGTCGGGGTGATTCCAGTGGATCCGGCAAATGTTCGTTCTAAAGGTAGGCTTCAGCCAGGCCGCTTGTTTCTTGTGGATTTTGATCAAGGAAGAATTGTTCCTGATGAGGAGATTAAGTCTGAGTTTTCTTCACAACGTCCATATGGGGATTGGCTTAAAAAACAGCGGATTGAATTGGATGACATTGCTGCCGTTGGTCAGGTGCCAAGCTTAGAAGAAGATACACTTTTACAGCGCATGCAAGCTTTTGGGTTCACCACTGAAACGCTCCAGTTTATGTTGTTACCGCTCGTGCATGAGAAGCGCGATCCGCTTGGTTCGATGGGCAACGACGCTGCGCTAGCTTGTCTTAGCGATAAGCCTCGAATGTTATATGACTATTTTCGTCAACTCTTTGCACAGGTAACCAATCCTGCGATCGATTCGATTCGTGAAGAGGTTATCATGTCGCTGGAATGCTACATTGGGCCAGAGAAGAATTTGCTCGAGACTACAGAAAGTCATGCGCAACGGCTTCGTTTGCCGCATCCAATCCTGACCAATGAAGAACTCCATGCTCTCAAGGGGATGGATTATCGAGGTTGGCGTTCGAAGGAGATAGATATCACTTTCCCGAAAGAAGAAGGAATTGGTGGTGTTAGAAATACGCTTAATCGTATTTGCTTAGAGTCTGAGAAGGCAATTAAGGATGGATACAGTCTGGCTATCTTAACTGATCGTGCGGTTTCCGACGATCGTGTGCCTGTGAGCACATTAATGGCAACAGGGGCGGTTCATCATTATTTGGTAAAGAATGCGCTTCGCACACAGATCGGTCTAGTAATGGAAACCGGTGAAGCTCGGGAAGTTCATCATCATTGTTTGCTCGTTGGATATGGAGCGGATGCAATCAATCCTTATATGGCTTTTGAAGCCTTGTGGAAGGCACGACGTGAGGGCCTGTGTAATGCTGATGAGTTTGTTGATGATGCTTCACTGGTTGCTGCGTACCGAAAGGGGGTGGCCAAGGGCATGTTAAAGGTGATGGCTAAAATGGGTATCTCCACTTTACATTCTTACAAGGGCGCACAAATTTTTGAGGCTATCGGCCTTCAAGATGAGGTTATTGACCTTAGCTTTGTAGGGACTGCTAGTCGTGTTCAG
>JAYZHR010000246.1:0-2578 GCA_036166355.1 Verrucomicrobiota bacterium
AAAATTTTAAATTCAGTCTACAATACACATGGCACCATCAATGGACTCAAGGTAATAAAACTGCTTGGCTGCGTTTACTCAGCACCGGACTTTACCGACCAACACATTGTAATCAATGGAGCATCAGATCTTTTACATAAGATCTACGGCAAGGATGGAGATGGATATCATGCTAGGAGTGCCCTAGGCTTTGCAGCCTTACCCACAGGAGCAGCAGTAGAAATAGAAGCTATTTTTGAAATTATTCAAGCATAGGATGAACACAATTCAATTTGCATTGAATCACCAATTCAAAAAAACTATTTCATGAAAACCTAGAAAGAATTTCAACATCAAGCTCAACAACACATATTTCTATCTTTACTAGACAACTCAAAGGTGCGATTTTTCCGAAGCAGTGAAAGACTGATTTTTAATGCAATAAGATATGCCAAAACCTGAAAATTCAAAGAGTTGGTTTCCTGATTGGGCCTCATTTCTAATGTTAGTCTTTTGGCCAGTACCAATCATTTTAGTTCTATTAATCTGGAGCTAAAAACCAAATAAGGATCTTCATCCTACCTGGTTTTAAGTCATCACTAAAAGTGAGGCTAAAGCGCCACGACATTAATAGAGAAAAAGAGACACGCAAAGCTCCCAGATACAGTGGCGCAATACATCAGGCATAGGTGCCAACCCGAAGATACATGAAACAGAAATTAACTATTGCGCACTGAATTCAATAATCGGATATGTGCCTTTATAGGCTTGCGGTAAATTAGCTGAGGTTAAATCGCCATTTACAATATACTTTGAATCATTGGTTATTTTGTTTTTCAATCTCCTCAGTCTTAATTTCATCAGGCTGCTCAACCGTAAATTATTATTCCCACGCGATCACCGGGCACCTGCAACTAACCACCGGCCTCACTCCTATAGAAAAGCTAATTAAGGGCGACTAGTGTGATAATGAACTTAAAAGGCAACTTGAGCTAGTCGTAGAATTAAAGGAGTTCGCTGAAAACAAACTTAGCCTCGATGTCGGAAGAGCCTATTCCAAATACAAGGACCTAAACCGTTCGGCAGCGGTCTGGGTGGTTTATGCAGCGCCACCGTTTTCAACAGAACTTCAATCATGGAATTACCCTATAGTAGGCAAGTACCAGAGTAGAGGCTTTTTTATTGAATCAACCGCAGATGAGTACGAAAATAAACTCAGAAAAAAGGGTTTAGATGTCTTTATTGGAGAGGCCATTGCATACTCAACACTTGGTTGGTTCAGCGACCCCCTATTAAGCACATTCTTGCATAACGATGACGAACATCTTGCAGAAACACTCTTCCACGAACTAGCTCATCGTACTTATTACTTGGCAGGAGACGCTACTTTAAATGAAAGCTTCGCAACTGCCTTTGCTCAAAAAAGTGTTCAACTTTGGCTAAGGGAAAACGGAGAGACAAAACGATTATTAGCATATAATGAGAACTTGGAGAGAAGAGAAAAATTTAGACATCTTATTGTACAAACAAAAAAACAACTTGATTCTATTTATGAGAATAAAGGCGACTACCCAGAAAGCAAATTAAGGGAACAAAAGGGCGCATGTATTGAATCATTTAAGCAAAAATGCCAACAACTCAGAAAAAACTGGAACAGTTATGATGCGTTAAAGAGTTGGACAAACCAAGAAGTAAACAATGCAAGATTAGCTGCAGCAGCAATCTACTTAACAAAGGTTCCTTATTTCAATGAACTCTGGAAGAGAGCCAATGAAAACCCAAGGACTTACCTTGAAATGGTTAAAAGTAAATATTAATTCACACTGAACCATAATTGTCGTTGAAAAGCTCTTTATTATTTTCCCATATCATTTCAAGCCCACACGGAAAAACTCATACGTATGTGTGTTTGGATTTAAATTAATTCCCCTAGAAGACAACTCAAACTCAGCAATCAAAACGCCTCCCACAACTTTCCAAAGAGACAAATCTGATGAAGATTCGATGATGTATTTGGCGCCGACTTGCGAATTCCAAATTATTTCCGCCCTTTGCGAGTTCAAGTCGGACAAATAATGGATTAATGGCGCTACTCTTTTTATGACTGGATACATATCAAATGCTATGCCATCAAAATACTTTATTCTGTGTGGTATTGTTTTTTTTATTTTATTCTTCAATGCACTAGTAACCCTATCAGGTCTATATCGAACTGCAAAATAAGGCAGAAAACTTTCTGCAACATCTTCTCGCTGGGGATAATCATGGGCATAATTAGATATAAATCCTCCATCTGCTTTCTGTGCAGCAAGCCACCCGGCGCTATTAGCATGCCTGGCATCCAATGAAGTGTGTGCCGCCTCGTGCACAAAGGTTTCTTCCAGAATTCCGTTCTTGATATATTCCGCCGCCTGCCCGGTATGTATAAGGAGATTATTGTTGCCACCCCCGAAAGGATTAACTCCCTTGTGTATCCATACTGTTTCGACATCTTTTCGCAAGGCGGTTGTTAATTGACCAATAACTTTCGAGTACTTTTCGGCCTCTTTTTTTGCACGGTCAACACTGCCGAACTCAGGGTTTACCTGCACTTCAATCT
>JAYZHR010000247.1:0-9809 GCA_036166355.1 Verrucomicrobiota bacterium
GCATCGCCTGACTCTCAACTACATCAATGCTCGTTGGTTTTTGAACATATACATCACATCCTGCTTTCACAGCATCAATCATAGGTAATGCATGCCAATGATCGGGTGTAGCAATTAACACTAAATCAAGCTTATTGTCCCCAAGCAACTCCTTATAATCTCTATATGTTTTCGGCCGTTTTCCAGATTTTTGCCTTTTAGAAACCATATCTGCCGCCTCCGAAAGCATCTTGCTGTCTACATCACAAAGCGCAACAACCTCCACAGGTGCAACTTGTATTAAACGAAAAAGATCAATTTTACCGTACCATCCTGCACCAATTAAAGCTACTCGCCTAACTGGCCCGTTAGCAATCGCAGCAGCAGTCGCATTAAGTGTGGCATAAGATAAACTGGTTGCCATACTAGCACCCAAAAACATTCGACGGTTCATGGGCCTTGTTTAGCTGTTTCGCTAAACGAACTCAAGTCTAGCCGAGTAACAATAATTAGCTTAAATCCACAAACTTGCCCTCAAAGAAATGAATTAGTAGTTTAATCGTTATGCGAGTATATAAAATTCTATTTGTTTGCATGGGTAATATTTGTCGTTCTCCAGCGGCAGAAGCCGTAATGAAACATCTTATAGATAATGAAGAGTTGACCTCCAAAATCGAATGTGATTCAGCTGGGACAATTTCGTTTCACACTGGCGAACCACCAGACCATCGCATGCATACCGCTGCTCAAAATCGCAATATTCAAACTGGGGGACAAGCCAGGCAAATTCAAAAATCAGATTACAATGAATTCGATCTTATTCTAACTATGGATGAAGATAACTACCATAATGTCCTATCGATGGCACCACCAACTAGTTATACCGCAGAAATTAAAAAATTTTGTAACTTTATTTCAGAATCTAACGAAACAGAAATACCAGATCCATATTATGGAGGCCCTAAAGGCTTCGAAATAGTACTCGATCTACTTGAGGATGGTTGCAGCTCACTACTTGAATACGCCCGAAAAAAAATAAAATAGCTTTATGTGGAGCGTTATTGCCAACCATATCACTGAAGTAAAAGGTATTTCATTTAATGCTCGAAATATAAAAACCATTACCGGTGGGTGCATTAATGAAACTTATCAAATTCAAGACCATAATAAGTCGTATTTCGTAAAACTAAACAACTTAGATTCAATTGATATGTTTGAAGCAGAGGCAGATGGACTTAATGAAATGGCTGCCACAAAAACAATCCGAGTTCCATCTCCAATCTGTTTTGGTATTAGCAATCAAAAAAGCTATCTCGTACTGGAATATATTCACCTTAACAATGGCAATTTCAAATCGCAAACAAATCTCGGAAAAGATATAGCCAAACTACATTCCATCGGCCAAAAGAAGTTCGGATGGCATCGTAACAACACTATCGGCACTACCATGCAATTGAATCCAATAAATAATAACTGGCCGGAATTCTTTCGAAAATATCGACTAGAATTTCAGATCAATCTCGCCAAAAAGAATGGATTCGAATTTCACAGAAGCAAAGAATTGTTAGATAAAACAGATGATTTTTTCTATGGTTACAAACCAAAACCAACACTGCTACATGGAGATCTTTGGAGCGGCAACTTTGCTTTTGATGAAAATAAAAATCCGGTGGTTTTCGATCCAGCTAATTATTATGGCGACCGTGAAGCTGAGTTTGGATTAACAGAAATGTTTGGAGGATTCAGCTCAGATTTCTGGAACGGTTACAATTCAGTACTGCCACTTGACCCGGGCTATTCAACCCGAAAAGAACTTTATCGCCTTTACCATACACTAAACCACCTCAATCTTTTTGGTTCTAGCTATGCGGTCTCAGCTCAGCAACTAATCAGTCAACTTAACAAAACTAAACTGATCTAAATACTAACGATTAATCAGAATCTTCGATGTCTTCATCTTCGAAGACTGTTGGCCCAGCAACTGTATATTTTTCAATAGTATTTATTCGATAACGGCGAGTATTATTATCGATCTCAAGCTCAGTCTCTTCTCCAGGTTTTTTACCTAAGAAAGCTTGGCCAAGCGGGGTGAGATAACTCAGGATATGTTTCTCAGGATCACCGTCCCATGCGCCAAGCAGTATAAATAATTCATCATTTCCCGTATCAAGATTGGTCACACCCAACTTGTTGCCAACACTTACTTTATCCAAAGAAGCATCACTAAAATCTGTACCTCGAGCCCGAGTAAGATCCACCTCTAACTCACCCTTACGAGCCATAAGAACTTTCTGCATCTCTTTCGCTGCTTTGAATTCATGATTCTCACGCAAGTCACCATAACTTCTAGCAATTGCAATTTCTTTAGAATTAGATGGTATTTTTTTCTTAACTAACTCTTCGTACTCATCCTTACGCCGTTCTAAACTCGGCCAAGATACAATCAACAAATTGTCCTCCTTAGCCTGATCGCCAGAGATCATCGACTGAATTGAAGGGTAAGCTTTAACGATACGACCTAAAATTGATCGTTTATCCATATCATCAAAACAAATTGTCGTCTGTAAAGCGCGAACCAAATCCTCAACTACTTCTACATCTGCTGAACCGATTAAATCTGTAACCAAATCCTGATCAGACATAATAAAATCACCAAGCTTACTGGTTTTCTTCTCATTAAAACGGTCCTGCTCAATGGCCGCCATCATTGCACGGAAAACCTCAGGTCCAAGAATATCAGCAAAACTATCGGAACGATTTTTACCCAGCCATAGCATCAGATCGGTGCTAGCCTCATGCTTGCTTACTAGTTGTTCTAGGTGATTTTTGAAGCGATCAAAGTGCCCAGCATCAATTAGCATATTAACTAATTCTCCTACCAAACGAAACCCACTCGAATTGAGTAATTCTAGATATGTATCAACCCATGTTTCAGTGTTAGAACGACGGAAAGCATCCAATGCAAGTTTCTGCTTAGCAGCAGAAAGCCCTTCAATAACTCCTGCCAAATCCTTTGTTTTATTAAACACAGACTCAGCTACAAGCTCATCCTCACTTGGAGATAAACCCGAATTCTCACGAATAGCATCTCGCAACAAAATAGCCTCAAGAGAAAGCGAAGGCTTGATATTAATATGATTTTTTATGGCAAGATTAAGAACATCAATTATCTCACCTAAAGCCTCCTCTTTATTTTCAACATCACCAATTCCCTTATATATTTCTGTAGCAGCAGCCAACTGAGCCTTTAACCCTTTAGAATCACGAAGATTACTCATCAATTGATCATATGCAGACAACTCATCAGCGTGATATATAAGTGGTTCCGATTTCTTAACAGGTAATTGAAAGTGCCCATCGCCTTTCATTTCCTTCTTGGCATCTGCCCACCATTTTTTCCAATCTTCGTCAATAATATCAGGTACTAGGGCCTCTTGGATTTGAGCCAAAGTTGCTTGGCCTCCATAACTTGTTAAGACTAGTTTTATAAGCTGCAAATGATCCAACGCACCCATTCTCTTAAGACCAGACAAATCACTAGCTTTTCGGGCTAAAATATGATTCGCACTAAGAGGGCTTAAAATCTTAGCAGCAAAACCTAGATCCATGACATGATTTGGTTTTGATTGAAAATCAATAGTAATCTTTGCTAACAGAGTATCCACTCTTGTGATCTTCCCAAACCCCCAAGAACGATGAGTGCAAAAACCAGCACTCACCAATTGCGTCAAATCATCAGTTAGCTTAGGATCTAGCTTACCATCCAAAACCAGACGCTTGAACTCTCCTTGAAGCTGTTCTGCTTGCCCGGCTTGTTCGGCTTCTTCGGGCATTTGGTCCGTGGTAGACATTTCTTCCTCACTCATCTTTTTAAGGTAAATTCTCGGCCTGGAACGCCAAAGACGGCATCATACTCCCGTGGCATACCCAAAACCAAGACAAATTGCGATTGATGTTCTTATCCAATCCCATAAAAAGCAGATTGCTATAGAGAAAATTTTAAACAATTCCTTAAGTGACGCCACTAAACTAGAGAGCAAGGACTTAAATCTTTGCCGAGAACTAGTCTCCGGATGTGTTCGGTGGCGGCGACTATTGGACTGGCTAATCAGTCGATACACTGACAACCGCAAACAAAAACCAACAATTCAAGAGATACTTCGATTAGGGCTTTATCAAATATTCTTTCTTAACCGCATTCCAGACCATGCAATCGTTAATGAAAGCGTTCTTCTGGCTAAAAATAATAAATACAGTAGCCAAAGCGGCTTTGTGAACGCACTTATGCGCCGTTTCATAAAGGAAAAGGACACAATATTTAGCCTTATTTCACAACTACAAGAGGAAGAGCCCGCTCTTGGACAGTCACATCCAGATTGGTTGTTTAAACAATGGGAACAACGATGGGGCAAGGAAAAGACAATACGATTACTCGAATGGAACAACCAACCGGCACCAACCTATGCAAGAATCAACCAGTTAAGTAAAAAAACTGAAAATATATCCGAGCTATGGGAGAACGAAAAAGTAGAAGCCATTCCATTCGATTGTAATTGGTCAAAAAAAAGAATGTTCTATCTATTAAGAAAGCATCCAAAAATAGAAACTCTTCAAACTTTTCGCGATGGACTTTTTTACATTCAAGACCCTAGCACATCACTATCCGTCGATTTCCTAAATCCAAAACCTAATCAAAGGATACTCGACCTATGTGCAGCTCCTGGAGGAAAAACAGGCCTGATTGCAGAACGAATCAACAACACCGGCGAGCTCATAGCTACAGATATAAGTGATTCACGACTTGATTTACTTAAAGAGAACTACAAACGACTTAATATCATTTGCGTCAAGAGTGCCTTAACAGAAAAAATACTGACCAATAAAAAAGAATATTTTGATCGAGTGTTATTAGACGCTCCTTGCACAAACAGTGGAGTTATTCGCCGACGTCTTGATCTAAGATGGCGAATGAATGAATATGAAAAAAAACGACTTATCAAAACCCAGTTTAAACTTATAGAAAAAGCTGCAGGCCTAACAAAACAAGGAGGTAAAATTGTTTATAGTACATGCAGCATTGAAACAGAAGAAAACGAACTACTCGTAAAAAGGTTCCTTACTGAAAATTCGGGATGGAAGCTTGAAACTGAACAAACACTCCATCCTGTTGAAGATCACACGGATGGAGCTTACGCAGCTAAATTAGTAAAAACAGCCAGCTAAAATGCCTCCACCATAGAATTTTGTTCAAATTGAAACTCTTCGACTATTCTACCTCCAATTAGATGCTCTTGAATAATCTGCTCAAGCACCTCTGGAGTACAGGAATGATACCAAGTTCCCTCTGGATACACTAGTGCGATAGGACCTTTCACACATACACGAAGACAATTGGCTTTGGTTCGGAATACTTCTGGAGCAACCTCCAATAAACTAAGCTCCTTCAATCGCTGTTTCAAATAATGCCAAGACTCAAGCCCAGATTCCCGGGAACAACATTTTGGCTTACTTTGATCTGCACAAAGAAAAATATGTCGCTTATACTTGGTAAGACCAAGCGCCAAAGAAACTTCTTTCAGTTCATCCCGAATCACTGCTATTGAATTGGTTTCAACTCTCGAACCCAGATATTGCGATATCTAACAGGATTTCCATGATCTTGTAATTGTATATGACCCGGACCATGTTCACGATATGGTCGAGTTTTCTTATGCCCTAAAATACCTGGTATTTCTACACCATGTTGAGTTAGCACTCCATTATGCAATACAGTGATTTTTGCCTTTTTTATGAGCTCACCATCCTTAAATTCAGGCATCTCAAAAATAATATCGTAAGACTGCCACTCTCCAGGGGGACGAGTAGCATTAACCCTTGGAGGACGGAATCCATATAAGGAACTGGCCTGCCCATCTGGATAAGTCAGATTATCGTAATTATCCTGAACCTGTATCTCATACAACCCAGCTAAGAACACGCCTGAATTTCCCCTGCCCTGACTACTTCCTTTAACTTCTAACGGAGCTGCCCACTCGATATGCAGCTGCACACTGCCAAACTTTTGCTTAGTTCGAATAGTTCCAGATTTTTTCTGACACTCGAAATAACCGTCACCTAACAACCATTTATGAGCATTACCCTTACCATCCTCCCACGCATCGAGATTTGTGCCATCGAAAAGTACAATCGCATCTGACGGAGGTGCGCCTGGATTTTTCCGGGGGGAAATGGACCCAGGATCAATCTGAGGCGGCTGCGGACGAAAAGGATCATGTACTACCCAAGGTGTACCTGGAATCTTTGGGGTATTGGTATAACCAAAACGAACACCTAAAAGTGATTCAATTTTAAGTATACGATAATTACTCATACCACCAGTACGACTATTAGTTGAAATACCCCCCTTATAGGGAACCAATCCAACAATATCTGACTTACCAATTCGAATCCATTTGTCATTATTTCTATACTCATAAATGAAAAACGCCCCATCAAATCCAACGCGTAAATCAACTGTACCAGCCACTTCAATTTGCCCTATAGATGTTCGTTCGCCATTCCTACTACGTACCGCATAAATGGTCCCGTCAGCACGAAAGATACTTCCGAAGCTATTATTTCCTGAACTCAAGAAAACTCCACCTGAATCTTCAACAGTAACCTGCTGCACAACTCCTTGAACAAGTTTCCCCAAATTACGGGTTCTTACTTCCCATCCACCGCCATCGGATATGTCGGTATAATCACCCCAGCCTTCCTTAGAAAAATTGGAATCCTCGAAAATAACCTCATCCGCAGCGCTAGCTGAAAACAAGCCTAACAATAGTGCAACTAGCGCTATAATTTCTTTTTTATTCATTGATATTATTAATCAGGGCCTATTCTTAGCTGCCAAACAAAAATGATTCCATAATAAAAAAGTGGAAAATGTTGAGTAAAAGGGCTTGATTCAATCATATCATTTGATACTTTTTCCGCCCTTTTCGGGAGGAAAGGGGATAGTTACTAATGCAAAGCAAACCAAAATCAATTAAAACCCGTAAGGCGGTAGCCAAGCGTTTCAAAATTACCGGATCGGGTAAAATTGTTCGTAACCGACCAGGTAAACGACATCTTTTGGCGAGCAAAAACGCTAAACGACGTCGAAAATTGGGTACTCCAGCTTTAGTAGACAAGACGGACTACTCCCGGATTTTGGAAAACCTCCCGTTTTCTCACTAATTAAAAATTTTATTGCTTAGAAAATGAGAGCTACAAACGCAGCTGCATCCCGTAAACGCCGCAAACGTACGATAGAAGCCGCCAAAGGGTTTCGTTTACGTCGATCCAAGCTATACAGATACGCAAAAGACGCCATAGAGCATGGCCAACAATATGCTTATAGAGACCGAAAGAACAAGAAACGCACATTTCGCGGACTCTGGAATCTTCGAATTAACGCTGCTGCTCGTGAAGCTGGCTTAACCTACAGCAGGTTCATTGAAGGACTCAAAGCTGCCAAAGTCGATGTAAATCGAAAGGTATTAGCTGATTTAGCAGCAACTGATTCAGCTGCATTTAGCGAACTGGTAAATTTAGCTAAAGGAGCACTCGAAGCCAAAGGCTAAAAACAAGCAAGTTTGACTTTTACTTCGGACGACCTTTAATGGTCGTCCGTTTTTATTTATATTTCAAATGGCATTCATCGACCAAATTGAACCTATCAAGGAATCTGCCCTTGAAGCTTTAAATTCCGCTGAAAACTTGGATAATTTGGAAGACGTCCGAATCCAATACCTCGGAACAAACGGACAATTCACTTCATTACTAAAACAAATGGGTGGCCTCTCAAAAGAAGAACGCCCCACTGCTGGCAAAACAATCAATTTGGTTAAAAACGAACTAACCAAAACATTAAATCAACGCAGAGAAGAGTTGGAAGCCGCAGCAGATATACCAAAACAAGCTACTGATTTTACCTCCCCAGGTCGAAGGCGAAAGTTAGGTAAAAAGCACCCGCTAACAAAAGTAACGGAGGATATCGTTAAAAGCTTTCGTAAAATTGGCTTTGCTGTAGCAGATGGTCCAGAAATTGAGAGTGAATACTACTGTTTTGATGCATTAAACACCCCGGCCGACCACCCAGCAAGAGATACTCAAGATACTTTTTTCCTTAACCCCCCAGAACGCCCGTTACTCCGCACTCATACCTCATCAGTCCAAATCAGAGTAATGGAGAAAACCCCTCCCCCTATAAGAATCATAGTGCCTGGACGAGTCTACCGCCGAGACACAGCTGATGCTACTCATAACCCAACTTTTCATCAAATCGAAGGCCTATATGTGGATAAAAACGTGACGGTTAGCGACCTAAAAGGGACGGTAGAATTTGTTTTCAAAGAACTTCTCGGTAAAGAAGTTAAACTTCGTTTTCGGCCACATTACTTTTCCTATACCGAACCTAGTTTGGAAATAGATTTTAGCAGCCCTCTTGTTCGTAAAATGGGGAAAGAATGGCTAGAAATAGCTGGTTGCGGCATGGTGCATCCTAAAGTTTTTGAAAATGTAGGCTATGATCCTGAAAAATGGAGTGGCTGGGCATTTGGGTTTGGTATTGAGCGAATAGCAATGATCCGATACGGGATTAACGATATTAGACTATTTTATGAAAACGATAAACGCTTCCTTGAACAATTCTGATAACCTTCCAATAAATTTTGGATATAGAAAAATATTCTTTTCTGTCTGAATCCTCTTGATTGGTATTTTTCAATTGTTATTTTTTTCGGCCTATTGCAGATCTGACGCAGTAAAATTTAGTTTCCCAATATAACACCTGAAACAAAGTGAAAATTTTCGCTGGTAATTCAAACCGACCCTTGGCTGATTCCATTTGTACTACGATAGGCATCGAGCCAGGTAAAATAGCGCTAAAAGCATTTCCTGATGGGGAAACATTTGCAAAAATCGAAGAGAATGTTCGGGGTGAAGATGTATTCGTTGTGCAGTCCTCCTGTCCACCAACCAACCATCACCTGATGGAACTTTTCATTATTATAGATGCTCTAAAAAGGGCTAGTGCTGACAGGATTACTGCCGTCATGCCTTTTTATGGATATGCCAGACAAGATAGGAAGGACCAGCCTCGTGTACCTATATCCGCTAAGTTGGTAGCTAATCTTCTAGTAGCAGCAGGCGCAAATCGAATTCTTACAATGGATTTGCATGCCCAGCAGATTCAGGGTTTTTTTGACATTCCTGTGGATCACCTCTACGCATCACCTGTTATCTTTGACTACCTTAAGTATAGCAAACATGACGATTTGGTAGTTGTTAGCCCTGATGTGGGTGGATTAAAAATGGCCCATGCATATTCCGAAATGCTTAATTCTGATTTAGCTATAGTCGCTAAACGACGAACTAGTGCCACTGACACCGAATCAGTGGGTATAATTGGAGATATAGAGGGAAAACGAGCACTTCTTGTAGATGATATCACCGAAACAGCCGGCACACTGGTAAATGCAGCAGCAGTACTCAAAGAGAAAGGAGCTGAAAGTGTCAGCGCATGTGTTTCTCATGCTATTCTCAACCCTTTAGGCATCGATCGTCTAAAAAATTCTTGTATTGACGAACTGATAACAACTGATACTGTCCCCCGCCCCGAAATTGAGGGGCTTAACGTACGAACCCTTTCTGTAGCCAATTTACTAGGCGAAGCGATACAGCGGATTCATAATAAGTCCTCAGTGAATTCACTGTTTCGATTCAAAGGAGCACGTACAACCTGAGGCTAATCGAGAAGACGTACTAGCCTTTCGTTTTGTATAAATTAACATGAAAGCAATCTC
>JAYZHR010000248.1:0-7807 GCA_036166355.1 Verrucomicrobiota bacterium
GCGGCAAGTAGAGATGCTAGAGGATGGCTGGACGGTGGTAACTTGTGATGGGTTGCCATCTGCTCATTTTGAGCACACTATCCTCGTGACCGACGGTAAGCCGGAGATTTTAACATGCCCGGACAATTTGCCATCCGAGCTAAGGGTGTCGTGAGGGATTATTTCCCTCCAGCGACCTTTTTGGTGGAGTTGGGCAACGGCCATAGGTTGTTTGCCCGGGTTCCGTATAAGCAACGGGATAAGGTTCCAGACATAAAGTCTGGGGATAAGGTTAGTATAGAAATATCGCCTACTGATTTCAGTAATGGCGTTTTGGTTTTAGATAAAGAATAGAAAAACGTAAAATGAAAGTACGCGCATCTGTAAAGCGACTTTGTGAGCACTGCCGGATTATTCGCCGGAAGGGCGTGGTTCGCGTTATTTGTAGTTCCAATCCGCGACACAAACAGCGTCAGGGTTGATTGAAAGAAAAAGACAATGCCAAGAATTATTGGAGTAGACATTCCTGCTAATAAGCGCATAGACATTGCGTTGCGATATGTATATGGCGTAGGGCCGAAGATTGCTGCCGACATCCTTGAGAAGACAGGTATAGATCCCTCGGTTCGTGCGAAGGATCTTGATGAAAACGATTTATCCAAGATCGTTAATGTTATTCAAGAGGGAGACTATTTGGTAGAGGGAGATTTACGTCGTGAACGTAGTTTAAACCTAAAGCGTTTACAGGCTATCAAATCTTACAGAGGTATTCGGCATTCGCGTGGTTTACCGGTGCGTGGACAGCGAACTTCAACAAATGCTCGCACTCGAAAGGGTAAGAAGAAAACTGTTGGGGTACAACGTAACCCTAATGCTAAAGCTGGTATTCATTAATTTAATAGACTGATTATTATGTCGGACGAAGAAAAAAAATCGGAACAACTTGAGGTAAACCAAGCCGAAGAGGGTAAATCCCCTGAATCTGCTAGTGAGGCTCAGCCTGAGGAGGGTTCGGTAGAATCTGCAGATGCTGTAGAGGTGGTTGATACTGATGACCAGACTATATCTCAGGATATTGAAGAGAAGAAAAATAAAAATAAGGCTGTTGATCATGATGAGGGCGAAGATCCTTCTAGTGTGGCGGCCCCGTCAGCTCAGGAGTTGTTAACTAGTGATGATCCTACTCCTCAGAAGGTTGTAAAAGCGAAGAAATCCAAGAACATTCATTCTGGTATTGCCACAATTCTAGCTACTTTTAACAATACACATGTTTCTTTGACAGATAAACAGGGCAACATAATTGCTTGGTCTACTGCTGGTAAGACCGGATTCCGTGGTTCACGTAAAAGTACATCTTACGCCGCTCAGAAAGTTGCTCAAGATGCTGCTCGTAAAGCGATGGCTCACGGATTAAAGGAGATTGAGGTTCGAGTTAAAGGGCCAGGTTCGGGCCGTGAGTCAGCCATACGTGCACTACAGGCAGTGGGGCTTGAGATTACCTCTATTCGAGATGTTACACCTATTCCACACAATGGTTGTCGCCCAAAGAAGCGGCGTAGAGTATAAAAAATAAAGGATTTTAAGGATGGCACGTTATACAGGTCCACGCGATAAGATTAGCCGACGGTTTGGTATACCAATTTTCGGGCCCTCGAAATATCTCGAGCGCAAGAATTATCCACCGGGAACCCATGGTCCACGCGCAAGGCGTAAGCACACAGATTATGCATTGGCTTTGATGGAGAAGCAAAAACTTCGCTTTCATTATGGCTTAATGGAGAAGCAGTTTCGTGCTATTTACGAGAAGGCTCGTCGTCATCGTGGTGTGACAGGTGAGATCATGTTGCAATTGCTTGAGAGCCGGCTAGATAATGTTGTGTATCGTTTAGGATTTGGAGCAACTCGTGCTCAAGCACGTCAGATGGTTTCCCATGGTCATGTTACTGTAAACGGTGGCAAGATGACCATTTCATCTTATAGCGCGTCCATTAATGATGTGGTTGAAGTGAAAGATCGTAGTGCTTCAAGGCAATTAGCTACTCGTAATCTTGAGTATTCAACTAGTCGAATCGTTCCAGAATGGTTGCAACTTGAGAAAGATGCTTTTCGTGGGATTGTGATGCGTATGCCTACTCGTGATGAAGTGCAACCTATCGCTGATGAACAAACTATAGTAGAATTTTATTCCCGTTAACCTCTTCGCCCTTGTGGGTGGGGAAAGCAATTATACGGACCTCGTTGTGAACGGGAATAATAGTGGCGAGGTCAGATTAAAATTGCTAACAAAATAAAACATTATGCCAATAAGACTGGGTCATTTCGAAAAGCCGGATAAACTTAACAAATCCGAAGATTCCAACAATTCGTATGCTAGATACGCTGCTGAGCCGTTTGAAACCGGCTTCGGACATACTATCGGTAACTCACTGCGCCGTGTGCTTCTTTCCTCTTTAGAGGGGGCTGCTATTACTTCGGTGAGAATTGAGGGTGCCGACCATGAGTTTGCCACTGTAGATGGGGTTGTAGAAGATGTCACTGATATCGTTCTAAATCTGAAGAAAATTAAGTTCCGCCATAATGATCGTGAACCAAAGGAGGTTCGCTTGAGTGTTACCGCTGAGGGTGCAGTTGTTGCAGGTGATCTGGAATTACCTCCTGGGCTGAAAGTGGTTAACAAGAAGCAGGTTATTTGTACTACCGATAAGAAAAAGAAGGTGGAAATGGTGATGGAAGTACAAGTAGGACGTGGTTTTCTTCCTGGTGATGCTAATAAAAAACCGGATCAGCCAATTGGAGTTATTCCAATTGACTCTATTTTTTCTCCTGTTACTCGCGTACGTTATGAAATTGAGGCTGCTCGAGTAGGCCAGCGTACAGATTATGATAAGTTGATACTTGAATTATGGACGGATGGACGACTTAATCCAGACGAAGCTCTTAAGCAGGCTTCGGAGATTTTATCACATCATTTATCTGTATTTATAGGAATCAATGATGAAGCATTTGAATTTGAACAAGATGCTAAGGCTAAGGATGAAAATCGTGAGGCCCAGCGTAAATTACTTAATACCAGTGTGAATGAGATTGAGTTGAGTGTTCGAGCAGCGAATTGCCTCAATAATGCTAACATTACTACTCTTGGTCATCTAGCTATGAAATCGGAGGCTGAAATGCTCAAATACCGTAACTTTGGTAAAAAATCACTTACTGAAATCAAGGAAAAGCTCAAGGAGTATAACCTTTCATTAGGTGAAAAGATTGATCCTTCATTGCTGGATTCTCCACCGACGCCACCACCGGCTGACGCTTTTGAGGATGCTCCACCTCCTGGTATCGAAACTATCGAAAGTATCGAAAGTATCGAAAGAACCGAAGGATAAATTATTAACCTTACTTTGAATAATGCGACACAGAGTTCGAACTGCTAAATTAGGCCGCACTGGAGAGCATCGAAATGCGATGCTAGCGAATTTGGTTTGTAGCCTTATTAAGAATGATACCATCAAGACTACTTTGGCCAAAGCCAAGGCCGCTCGAGTTGTTGCTGAAAAGATGGTTACTTTGGGAAAAAAGGGTACTTTACATCATCGCCGCTTAGCTGCAGCTAGATTGAGGGCTCCACAACGAAAGTTTTTTCCGAAGTCTAAAGGTGTGTCTGGTAGCGAACTTCGAAGAAACTGGACAGATGAGCATGATGTAGTAAGAAAGCTTTTTGACAAAGTCGTACCTCGATTAAAAGACCGTCAAGGTGGCTATACTCGAATAGTTAAATTAGCAAGTGCCCGTAAGGGTGATGCTGCACAGCTAGCATATTTGACATGGGTGTTTGATGATGTTGATGTCTCAAACAGCGAAAAGCTAACTGAACCTGAGATAAAGGTTGATAATACAACTTCAGAGACTGAGAACGAAAGTGATAATTCAGATCAACAAGTAGTTGAAGAAAATCCAAATGCTGATGAAGTTGTTAGTAGTAAAGAGGAATCAGAACAAATTGCTGAGGATGTAGAAGAATCTGAGCAAGAGAAGTAAATTTTCGTATAACTCACTTTCCAAGAGCCTGCATTAATGTGGGCTCTTTTGTTTATTTCTTAGTATTTTCAGATATAAATCTATATTTAAGTTTGTTGGGTTATTTATTATGGGTTGATCAAATAAAAAGACCGCGATTTACGCGGCCAAAAAAAACATGGAATTTGTTTTAGTGTTCGTCGGTAGTTAAACATCCAATTTTTGCAAAGGCCCATGAAAACCCTAGCATACCGAATGTAAATAAATGTGGCCCACCAATGAGATAGAGTATAAGTGTATAGCTTAGTAGTACTATCCAACCTGTGGGAGCTTTCTTTGTATATAAAACGGTAAGCAAACCTATAATGACTAAGGAAACAACAAGCCATAGTATGCCTAGGGCAAAACCATGTGGTTCGGTAGTAACCATATTCAGTATCCCAAGTGAAAGGATTACGGCCATTCCTGTGATGGCGAGGATTGTATTCACGAATGAATTAATCATGCGCGCTGAATTGAGCCCAAAACTAATGGTTATAGCAAGTTTTTAGTCCTTTTATCTACTTAATTTAAATTACCTTGGGTTGTAGCCTTCTTTGGCTCAGTCTGTTTTGAGAATGGCCGATCGAATCATTTCTGACGTTTTGACACAGCCTGATGCTGCTCTAGATGGGACACTTCGACCAGGAGCATTTTCCGACTTCACTGGTCAGAACAAGGTGAAGGAGAGGCTCGACATTGCAGTTCAGGCAGCTAAAAAGCGCAACGATTCGCTTGATCATATTCTACTAAGTGGTCCTCCAGGTCTTGGAAAGACCACGCTGGCTGGAATACTTGCGCGAGAGATGGGTGGTGAACTTAAAGTTACAAGTGGACCAACCATAGAGAAAGCTGCTGATCTTGCCGGTCTTTTGACCAATCTAAATAAAGGTGATGTATTATTTATAGATGAGATTCACCGTTTACAAAAAAATATTGAGGAATATCTTTATCCTGCAATGGAAGATTTCACCCTTGATATTATCATAGATCAGGGTCCCAACGCTAGAAGCGTCAGGTTAAATTTACCAAAGTTTACTCTTATTGGAGCAACTACTCGTAGTGGGCTTTTGACGGCTCCTTTACTAACACGCTTTCCTGTGCGGGAGCGTTTGGATTATTATCAGGGAGAGGATTTGGAGTTGATTGTGCTCAGATCAGCGAGATTACTTGAAGTTGAAACGGATTCAGGAGGGGCGGTAGAGATTGCACGTCGTAGTAGAGGTACGCCTAGGATTGCAAATAATTTATTGCGTCGTGTGCGTGACTTTGCACAGGTTAAAGCAGAAGGCAAAATTGATAGTGTTATAGCTGATAAAGCATTGGCAATGTTGGAGATTGATGAGGATGGACTTGATGAGATGGATAAGCGTATTCTTGAGGTGATTATCATCAAGTTCGGTGGAGGGCCTGTAGGCCTTTCGTCTCTGGCTGTTGCTGTTGGTGAAGAGCCAGATACATTGGAGGAGGTATATGAGCCGTATCTTATACTTCAAGGGTATTTAAACCGAACTCCTCAGGGGCGAATTGCTACTGAGGCTAGTTACAAAAAGCTAGGCCTAAACCCAATCTCTAGATCAGGCCAGCAAGAACTACTGTAGTCGTTTAGCATTCTTATTTTCTAGAAGTTCAACAAATTATTTATATAGGACAACATATGTCCCATATTATGTCTCAGTCTGGTCCTGTCACCGCAGATAGTGACTTGATACAATTATGAAAAAGACAGACAGAAAATCTATGGTAGCTCGAGCGCAGATGGAGTTTCCTTTTGAAAAACGCTTTGGTGGTAGCCTTAGTGGCGGCTATATTGATCGTCCTAAAAAAGCAACAAAACTTGTTGCTGATTGGTGGTTTAATCGTATGCGTTTTGATTTGGGTGGGGAAACACAATTATCAATAAGGAAAGCCTAGACATGAATCAGAGAATAAAAAAACGCCCAAGGATATTCTTTAATACACGACGAGTCGTGGCTTTGTTTGGTCATGCTAAATTGATGCGCGAAGGGGACGGTCAATTTTGGTTGGAAGGAGGTAGTCATCACGATGAGGCTGCAGCAATTGAGTGGGCATCGATGTTTCTTCCAGAGGCAATAGTGGGCCGACGTGGGGACACGACTCGTTGACAAACAGCTTGTATTTAAGTTGCATGTTGGCGCTGTGATTTGCTCAACGCTAAACAATCGAATTGTTATTTCGCTAGCAGTTTTTTTTGGGATAAATTTATATCCGTATGCTGACACGGTATACATGAGGTACGTGGATGGTTTGGTTAAGGCTCATTACTCAGGAAAAGCTTTACCGCAACTAAGTGCTATTAAATCAGGTGTTACGCTTGCTAATGCCTACGAAGTGCAAGGTATGTTTGTTAGCAAGGTAATGAAAAAGCGCAAGGGTATCGCCGGGTTTAAAGGAGCGCTTGTTGGTCTGAAGGGCCAAAAGAAATTCAAAGTTAATAAGCCATTATCAGCTGTTATTTTTCAAGATGGCTGGTTGAAAGCTGAGGATAAACCAGTGGTTGAAATGTCTCAATTTCCGGGTATTAAGGTTGAGACTGAAATTGGTTTTATTGTTGGTAAAACAATTACAAAAAAGATTGATGGGCTATTTGAGTTAAAGTCTCATTTTGAGTCAATTGTGCCGGTAATTGAGTTGCCAGCTGGTGAGCTAGAAAATCGTGGCCCTTTGTTAGCTCTGGATTTGGCTGCTGCAAATGTATTGTCGTCACAGTATATTGTTGGTCGACGCAATCCAATTGGTTCTGTTGATCCAGATAATGTCGAAATACGTTTATCGAGAGGTAGTATCGTTTTGAATAATTCCACTGGAGCTGCTGCTTATAAGGGACAGTGGAAAAATCTTTTGTATCAGGTTAATCGTGCTCTGGATAAAGGTTACACAATTCAATCTGGTCAAATGATTATAACTGGTGCCTTAGGTGATATTATTCCCGCTGAACCAGGAAGCTGGTCAGCTGAATATGGTGCCTTAGGTGATATTACATTTTTGATTCGATAAAATGCTCGAAGTTATTGCTATTAAACGACTGAGATATATTGGAATAACCGAAGGTATATCGAGTTTGCTGTTATTCTTTGTAGCTATGCCTCTTAAATATTTCATGGGGTTACCTGAAGCTGTCAGTTTTGTCGGAATGGTTCACGGAATTCTTTTTATGCTATACTTGATATTGCTCATTCATTCAGCTGTAATTTTAAAACGTTCGTTAGGATGGTCAGCTAAAGTCTTAGTTGCGTCTATTTTTCCATTTGGCCCTTTCATTATTGAGCCTGGTCTTCGTCGTGAGCAAAGAGCAATGATGAAAAAGGCAGATGACTAGTATTAGTCTCGTTTGAATCTTTTTAGTGCGTCCATATTTACTTCAATTCCTAGGCCTGGTTTTTGAGGTATGGCTAATTTGCCATCAACTAGTTTAAGATCGTCTTGGACGAGTTCCTGTCGGAGTTTAGAATCTGTTAATTCTGCAGGTAGATATTCGAAGAATGGACAGTGAGGAGTTACAGCTGCTAGGTGTGCACTGGCTGAAATGCTAATTCCGGTTTTCCAGCAGTGAGGAATAATTTGTCTTTGCTTTTTTGCAGCCATATCACAAACCTTCATAGCTTCTGTAAGTCCTCCAACTCGGCCGACATCAGGTTGGGCAACATCAACTTTTCCAATGTCCATGAGGTCACGAAATTCGTGTTGAGTAGTTTGCCATTCGCCTGCCGCTATTCGAATACCGCTTTCTTCGTGCATACGAGCGTAGCCTTTTAGA
>JAYZHR010000249.1:0-9234 GCA_036166355.1 Verrucomicrobiota bacterium
GCAAAAGGCTTAGCTGTATTTATCCGAGCGAGATTACTTGAGACTGTTGAGAATGGGTTAGAGTTAATTTTTTTGGTCTTTTGCCAGTCTGTAACCCATCGTCCCCCTCCTCCTCCTCCGCTAATACCTCCTCCTCCTCCGGAAATGTATCTTTTTTTCGAATAGGTTATAGTTTTGGAAGAGGTTTTAGATATCCAGCCATCCATTTTGGATTGGGCGAAATCAGCTTTATGAGGTTCTGTTTGCCCCAGCGGGGCAAAACAAAGCCCAATCACTAATCCAATATATATTTTTATCCTTAAAAAAATCATAGCAAAACTAGCAGTCCATTTGTTATCAAAATAGAGTTTATTTATCAATAATTATAGTAAGTTTAAATCTAAGATAACTGGGTAGTGATCACTGGCCTCATCTGGGCTTTTGTGATCGATAGTAACTCTGGAGATTTTATCTTGCCAGGCTAGGGGTAAAAGAATGTGATCCAGCGCTGTTTTCGAGCCATTGTAATTATAGGTGAATCTATTTTCCATGGAGCCTATCCATTTGAGGGTGTTTACAAGTTCATCATCGCCGCCAGGAATGTAATCTTTGATCTTTTTTAATACTTTCGAAGTGGGGGTTGCCTTTTGGCTGGTATCGGTATCTGGCACGATCGGATCCCAGTCGTTCAGATCTCCTAAAACGATTGTGGCGTAGCCGGCATCGGAAAGTCTTTTCAATTGCTTGGTAACTGCATCAGCTTGTTTCTCTCTTTTTTCTACTGCACTTGGTTTTGTAGGAATTGCTTTTAGATGTAGTCCAATCAAGGCGGTGCGTTCTCCTTTAATAAGACAAGTCATAATCACGCATTTTGATGGGTAGACTGGATTCTCCGGATTGGTGACTTTAATTTCCTTGATTAGTCCTTGGTTACTTTTGGTTAAGAACACAACATCTTGTTCCAGATATGTGTCGCGACTTTCAAGAAAATGCAGTTCATAATTTAAATTCTTATTTCGAAGAGTTTTTTGAAGTCTTCTTGCGGCAATTTCGTTAATGACCTCTTGTATGCAGAGAATATCTGGAGAATGCCTTGCTATCACAGTTGCTACGGCTTGGTGCTGTTTTTCGATTTTAGTTTCTGTATCTTTACTTTCTAATCCCCAGACTCCCTTTTTCGTTAAGGCTTTCACTTGCTCTTGACTTCCAAGAAGCCATTCGGTGTTGAAAGTCATAATTGATAGCTTCGATTCTTCAGAAACTAGATTTTCTTTTATAACTGTAGTGTCAGTACAGTTTATCAGCATTACGCTCGATATTATTAAAAGTATAAGAGATTTGGTCATAAGCTAACTCTGACTATCTAAGAGCAATCTTGAAGGGGTAAAATGAACTTCTTCAAAAAGCTTCTTATGGCTTGGCCAAGTAGGGGTGAGTCGCCTACGTTTGGCGTTTCAGGTTAAGGCCCAAGAATTTGGGCTTACTGCATGACTGAAAGCAATTTTTAAATGAAACTATTAATTAACAAAACTTTGTATGTTTATGCCTTCCTATTAATGGCCGGTGTTTTAGCTGTTCCGTCGGTTAAGGCAGCTAAGCAGCCAAATGTGGTTTTTATTTTTACTGATGATCACTCGGCGCACGCAATTAGTGCCTACGGTTCTCGTATAAACAAAACACCTCATATCGATAGGATTGCCCAAGAAGGTATGCGTTTTAAAAAGTGTTATGTGACGAACGCAATTTGTGGGCCTAGTCGTGCAGTTATTCTTACAGGAAAGCACAGTCATCTAAATGGATTTTTTCAGAACGGGCGTACTCCGTTTGATGGTTCGCAACAAACGTTCCCAAAGTTGCTCCGCAAGGCCGGCTATGAGACTGCGGTGATTGGCAAGTGGCATCTCAAGAGTGTGCCTACAGGCTTTGATCATTTTGACGTATTGATTGGTCAAGGGCCTTACTACAATCCTCCTATGCGTACAACGAATGCTGACGGCGAAGTTGTTGTCGAGAAGAACACCGGCTATACAACAGATTTGGTCACGGATAAGGCGCTGGATTGGCTGAAGCAGGAGCGAAAAAGCGGGAAGCCTTTCATGTTGATGCTTCAGCACAAGGCTCCACATCGAAACTGGCAACCGGGTCCGGCTCACTTGAATACTTTTGATAATGTTGAAATTCCTGAGCCAGAAACGCTGTGGGATGATTACTCGGGTCGGTCGAAGGCTGCCGCGAACCAAACAATGACTATTGCAAGGCATCTTTCCGCGAATGATCTTAAGCTCAACAAGGGGCCGAATAATCTTACGCCTGAGCAAAAGAAACGTTGGGATGCTGCTTATGGGCCTAAGAACGAAGCATTTCGTAAGGCTAATCTTCAAGGTAAGGATCGGGTCAAGTGGATGTATCAGCGTTACATCAAGGATTATCTACGCTGTGTCCAGTCAGTTGATGATAATATTGGACGAGTACTGAAATATCTTGATGACAGTGGATTAGCTAAAGACACAGTAGTAATATACTCATCCGATCAGGGTTGGTATTTAGGAGAGCATGGATGGTATGATAAGCGTTGGATGTACGAGGAGTCGCTCGTTATGCCATTAGTAGTTCGCTGGCCCGGAGTTATTGAAGCGGGTTCAATCAATGATGACATTGTTTCAAATCTCGATTTTGCTGAGACGTTTTTGGATATAGCAGGAGCAAGTATTCCAGAAGACATGCAGGGGAGTAGCCTATTACCAATCCTTAAGGGAAGGACTCCTGTTAATTGGCGAAAGACTTTCTACTATCATTACTATGAGTTTCCCGGAGCGCATAGCGTGGCACGTCATTACGGAGTAACAGACGGAAATTATAAGCTTATCCACTTTTATGAGAACAAGGATTGGGAGATGTTTGATCTGACAGCGGATCCAAATGAGTTGCAAAGCATCTATGGCCGGAAGGAGTATGCTTTTATTCAGTCTCGTTTGGAAAAGGAGCTGGCTCGGCTACGTCAGCATTATAATGTTCCAGAGCAGGATCCTGAGTCGACCAGGCCTAAGCCTAGACAAAAGAGGGCAAATAATAAGTAGCATACTAGTGTTTGGCTAAAAACCAAACCATGTTATTTAGCTCCTAATCACTGTATGTTAGTTATCAGTATAACAGAGTGGGCGAGAGAAAGTAGAGTCGTCCGGCCTTCAGTTTTGGGATTTCAATTCCCCAATCAATTTTGATTTCTTTGGATTCACTCTTCCCAAAAAATGGGAACATCATGGAGAAATTCATAGGTTGTTGGTAGCGTATAACATTTGCTTCTGATACTTCTGCAATTTCTATTGCTCGTTCGATACCGGCATCGAAGTCGCCCAATTCATCAATAAATCCTTGTTCAAGGGCTGAGTTGCCGGAGAGGATACGACCGTCAGCAAAATTTTCCCAAGTTTCGGATAATGATCGTCCGCCATCGCCTTCTCGATCATCTGGACTGCGTCCCTCGCGGACTACTTTTTTAAACCTTTCAAATGTTTCACCAATCATGTCCTGTACTATTTTTCGTTCTTCTTCGCTTATATCTTCTTCACGTTTGTTCATGCTAAGCATGTCCTTGTTTTTGCCGCTTTTAAAAACGATTGGCTGCACCCCAACTTTGTCCATGAGATTGCGTACGCTATAGCCAGACATAATGACGCCGATACTCCCTGTAATCGTTAATTCATGAGCTATGATCCAGTCGCTTGGGGCAGCGACATAGTAACCTCCGGATGCTGCAACCGAACCCATTACCGATATAACGGGTTTCTCACTTTCACGTACAATATCAGCAATATTGTCTGAAGCTAAGACTTCTCCGCCAGGGGAATTGATGCGAAGCAAAATCGCCACAACATTATCGTCATCATTGGCCCATTTAAACTGTCGCTTTAGGGAGAGTATTTGATTATGCCCGTTAGCATCGACCGAGAAACTTGCAATTACACCGTTGAGATCTATTACTGCAATTTCCTTTTTTGCTCCGTTATCACGAAGGGTTTCTATGGTGTAATTTGTTCCTCCTTCATAATTGCTAGAACTAATTCCAAGCATTCCAACTATTAATATGAAAAATCCTCCTGCCAATATGCAGAGCATTAGGAAAAAAGAAACCCACATCCAACCGCGATTTTTTGCTTTAACCACTGGTTGTGACTGAACAGGAGGAGTAGGGATAAGGGGAGGAGCATTTTCACTCATGACTCAAAGAAAGTTAACGTTTCAGATCATCTACGGCAAGTGGCTGTTTGCTCTAAGCTTAGAGCTTGGTTAGAATAGGTTCGTGGATCGTAAGATTTTAGTGCCGTTGATATTGATGCTGGTTTTTGCTGCGAGCCGTTGGCATACGATTGACCAAGACGGGAATCCTGAGCCACTTTTGCCTTATAATTTCAGCGCTGCTCATGCACTTCTTTTTTGTGCGGCATTTTGGCTGCGAGGCTGGTTGGGCTGGGTTCTGCCGATGTCAACCATCATCCTTACTGATATTTTGTTGAACTTGTTTGTTTATGATGAGCCGTTTTTGTCGCCTGAATCGATTTCAATTTGGATGACTCTTGGGATTTTCGTTGTTTTAGCCAAGTGGTTTGCAAAGCGTCGTAGTTATTTCCGCGTATTTCTTGGCACACTTATTGGGGCTCTATTGTTTTATCTCGTAAGTAACACTGTATCTTGGATGAGTAACCCATCTTATGTGAAAAGTTTTGCCGGTTGGATTCAGGCACTTACCGTGGGATTGCCTGGGTTTCCGCCGACTTGGGTTTTTGGGTTGAAATCTTTACTTGGGACAGGACTTTTCACAGGATTATTTGCAGGTGCAATGAAACTCAGTGAATCGCTAGATGCTCCCGAGAGGGAAATAGAATTTGAAGATGAAGAGGATGATGAATCCCAATCAACTGAACCAACTCCTGAAGTAGTATGACAACCATTGGTATTCTCTCAGACAATCATGGTGATTGGTCTTCGAACATTGAGGGGGCTTTAGCCGGTGTGGATGCTATTATCCATGCAGGCGATATTGGTCCGTACCAAATTATCTCCAAGATGGAGAGCATAGCTCCTACTACGGCAGTGCTTGGAAATACCGACGGTGATTTGCCAATTAAGCAAAATGAAGTGATTGTATTAGAGAGCAAAAAGTTTTTTGTGCAACATATTGTTAATCCGCACCGTCTTGGAGAATCTCTGCGTATACGTCTTGAGCATATTAAACCGGATGTTGTTGTTTTTGGTCACACACATAAACCTTTCTGCGAAAAGATTGGAGATATTCTTTTTTTGAATCCTGGCTCAGTAACTCAACCACGAGATCAGACCTCTGCAGGCCTTGTCAGGTTAGTTCTTGATGGAGAGAAATTAAATCCAGAGTTCGTTATACTATAGTAGTTTTAATTAATTTCACACCCATCTGATTTTGTACTTGGGCTATTAAATATTTTTTCGATACTTGTCATTAATCAATGAGTCATAGAGTTTTTTATTTCATTTCACTGTTGTTTATTTTACTGAGCTCGAACGAGTCGAATGCTGGTGTTCAGGCTAAGCCTAATATCGTAATTATCCTTGCTGACGATCTTGGTTGGGCGGATGTCAGTTTTCATTCAGACCGAATTCCGACACCAAATATAGATCGAATTGCTAAAGAGGGAATTGAATTGGATCGGTTTTACGTTTTTCCGATGTGTAGTCCCACAAGGGCTGGTTTAATGACGGGTAGGTATCCAATTCGATTTGGAATGGCTCGTGCAGTAATTCCTCCGTGGCGAAACTTTGGTTTGGATCCAGATGAGGTTACGCTCCCGGAAGCTCTCGGTAAAATGGGATATGCTCATAGAGGGATTTTTGGGAAATGGCATCTAGGCCATAATCAGTCCAAGTGGCATCCAAATAATCATGGTTTTACTCATTTTCATGGTCATTACAATGGTGCGATTGATTATTTTAATCTTTCCCGAGAGAATGAACGCGATTGGCATCTTAACGATAAAAGTAATCCTGAAAACGGATATTCAACAGATTTGATAGCAGCGGCAGCTAGCAAGTTCATATTGCGTCATTCCAAAGAGGAAGAGCCTTTTTTTTGCTATGTGCCTTTTAATGCGCCGCATTCTCCTTTCCAAGCTCCGGACAAATATATTGAAAAATTTCAATATCTTGCTGATCCAAATGCAAAGGGGAAAAATATATCACGTCGTCATGCTGTGGCTGCGATGGTCTCTTGCATGGACGATGGGATTGGTAAAATCCTTAATGCCATCGATTCCTCTGGTGAATCTGATAATACAATTGTTTGGTTTTTTAGTGACAATGGAGGGATTGGCAGTTTGCCGAAAAATAATTTGCCGTTGCGAGGCAACAAGCTCGATGTGTGGGAAGGTGGAGTGAGAGTGCCAGCTGCAGTACGATGGCCAAATGGCGATCTGCGAGGTGGCGGTAAAATCTCTGTTCCGCTTTCGTGTATTGATGTGGTCCCTACATTGATTAATGTTACTGGTGGGAAGGATGTCTCATTGGGGAATAAACAGCTTGATGGCCATGACGTGCTTGATGTGTTGCAGGGCAAGATCAAACGTCTTGATCGTGAACTTTATTTTTATCATGGTCAGGCTGGTGACGCTAAGGAGGAGATTGCTATTAGAACTGCCAAGTGGAAGCTTCTAATTCATGGCCCAAATATAAAAAATGGTAGATGGAAAACCGAAAAGCATAAACTTCATTTATTTCGAATCGATATTGATCCAAACGAGACTACTAATCTTTTTGTCAAAAATCCCAAGGTTGCAGATAGGCTTGCACTAAAGCTGGTTGCCTTTCGTAGATTACAACCAAAGAATAGCATAGATGTTTACAGTATTGGCAGAGGAAGCTTCAAGGTTCCTAAGGATTGGTTGATCAAGTAATTTTCTATGCAATCAGAGGCTAATTAAGACTTGTTATTAGACTGTGACAACGTCATTTTCGCTGACCGGTTTTTAACCGCAACCCGAATACACGGATAATGCATCCGCAACATGAGTGAGAAAAAAAACACCGATCCGCTAAAGGATTTGGAATTGGCATTCCTCCCTTCTTGGGCTCAGGAACCGAAAGACGCGAAACCATATGCAGACCATGAGGGTGTTGATAAACCTCGCGGTCGAGGTCGTGGCAACTGGGGGGATACCTCGCGGCGGCGTGACGATAATCGAAATCGTGACTTTAAGAGGCGAGGTGATCGCTCTCGAAGCAGAGATAACGAGCAGCGTCAGGGCTTCAAAAGTCGAGATGGTAAACGTCTGCCAAATCGAAAGGGGAATTTTCGTAGAAATGATACTCCACCACGTCCGCCTTTACAGCTTGATGTTTGTATACGCCCAGAGAGAAATGGGGTAGAAGCTTTAGCCAAGCAAATAAAGAGTAGTGGCCGAGCATATCCTTTGTTTGATATTGCCCGCCTAATTATTGCGAAAGGGGAACGCTATGAGGTCGTATTTAATGTTAAACATGATGATGGAGGTGATGTTTCCCAGCCTTTGTTTTTTTGTCAGGTCGATCAAACTATTTGGCTTTCGAAAGATCAGGCCATTGACCATGTGCTTGGTAAGCATTTTGACACATTTTATAAGAGTGAGAAGACCGAGGTGGAGCCGCCAAAGGGCACTTATACATTTGTTGCGCAATGCGGCATGAGTGATCAGATTTTGGGCCCTCCTAATTACCATGGATACCAAGAAAAGCTTCGTAGTTTACATGCTGAACGTTTTGCAAGACTGCCTTTCGATGTATTCAAATCCCGTGTCAAAATTGTTCGAGATGAAGAGATTGTTAAACAGTGGATTGAGCAACAAAGCTTTAAGACTGATTATATTGCATTAAATCTGCCTGAAGAAGCCAAATTGGAATCGCTTGACTCAGTTCGTGCACATTTTCGTGATCATCACTCTGCTAATCTTATTACAAGCGTTGATAATGTTGCGCTTAAAGGAAATATATATACCAAAAAATGCCCGCCTCGTATGCATAATCTAGTGCGACGTGTTTATGATGAGCAGCGCCGGTTTCCCATTAAAGTGGTGAATATGTTGAGCCAAGAGTTTAGTAGTCATGGATTGCAGTTTTTTAAACGAAAAAAAAGTGTAACTCATGTTTCTGTTTCTAGGCCACATCATCTCGATCTGGATAATACTCCTGTAAGTGAGAGCATTCGCGATATAGTTTCATTCATCAAAGAAACGGAAAATTGTACCCGGCGACAAGTACTTGAGAAATTTGCTCCTGAGCAAGATGGAGAATCTGACACAAAAACTACTTCTGAACGTACTGCTGTGATGAGTGATCTCCACTGGCTTGTGCATCAAGGGCATGTAATTGAGTATGCTAGTGGGCAGATGGAAGTAGCGCCCAAGCCTCAACCTCCTCAACAGAAAAAGAAAAAAAACAAATCGGGAAAAAAAGTTGAGGTAGAGACGATTGAATCATCCGAGGTAAATGAGCAGAGATCTGAAGGCGACTCCAGTGTTTCAGAAAAGCTTCCTGCTAGCGAAACTAAACCAGAATCAACCGAAAAGGTTGACAAAGAAGCTTCTACCCCTGCTTCGGAATAAAGCGATTTTTGATGGCTAAGAAATCTGCATATGCCTCTGCTGGGGTGGATTTGGGCGTTAGCAATCGTTTGAAGGATGATCTTCCCTCATTACTTGCTTCAACTAAACGGCCTGAAGTACTTGGTGAAGTCGGTGGTTTTGGGGGTTTATTTGAGCTTAACACGCGCAAGTATCGCAAACCGGTACTTGTATCAAGTGTTGACGGGGTTGGCACTAAGCTCAAGGTAGCATTTGCTGCTAAGCGTCATAATACTATTGGTCAGGATTTAGTGAATCATTGTGTAAACGATATAGCAGTTATTGGTGCAGAGCCATTATTCTTTTTAGATTATATTGGAACCGGTAGTTTACAAAAAAAGGCTTTTTCGGATATTGTTCGCGGATTTGCACTAGGTTGTCGCGAGAACAATTGTTCGCTCGTTGGTGGGGAAACTGCCCAGATGCCGGGATTTTATAAGGCTGGAGAATATGATGTTAGTGGAACAATTGTTGGAGTGGTTGAAAAAAATCGAATTCTCGATGGAACTACAATTCGGCCGGGTGATAAAATCATTGGCATAGCTTCATCAGGATTACATACCAATGGTTATTCTTTGGCGAGGAGTATTCTTTTCGATAAGATGAAACTCAAGCCATCAAGTAAACTGCCAGG
>JAYZHR010000250.1:0-3473 GCA_036166355.1 Verrucomicrobiota bacterium
TTTGAAAGCCCAGTAGTTTCGGTCCTCATCAGTGATTGAGAATTCATGTTCTTTTTTGATTTTACTTTCAATTTTACTTGTGTTGGGCCAAGGAGCACCAAGGCGTATCCATTGTTCAAGATCAGCAACAGCTTGTTTGCCTAATTTCTTTTTTGGCGGCATCTGTAGTGAGGTATTGGTGTGTTTGATTGCTTCAATTAACAGACTTTTATTCGGAGCACCAAGTACGATTGAAGCGCCCGAGTCACCGCCTCTAAGAATTGTTTCTCTAGAAGAAAGAATAAGGTTGCCTTTATGTTTTTTTTCGCTGTGGCATTCCCAACAATTATTTGCGAATAGGGGTCGAATTTTATTCTCAAAAAACTGAATGCTTTCCGGGGCAAAAGTTGTTGGTTCAACTTGCCCTAGAATTGAAGTTAATGTGCTAAGGCTAATAATTAGCGCATAGGCCCCATGAAAACGCTTTCCTGACACTTTAATAGTGGTTCAATTTGTTTGTTAACGCTAGGCGATTAAATCCAATTTGGCTAGTGAAATTAGGATGGATATGGGAATAGGATTAGTTCCAAGAAAGATCATCGGGACTATTGGCTAGTAGTCTTTGTTTCCAATCCATTTGTGATAAAATATTTCGCCATTCAGATTGATTTGGGCGATTAAAAATCAGTTCTTTGTTTGCGGGGTGAATAAGCCAGGATTTTCTTGCGAGTTCACTTTCTATTTGGCCGGGCCCCCAGCCAGAGTAGCCTGTAAATACTTCAATTTTTTGATCTGGATTTACTGGGTTGGCGAGATCATTTAGTTCATTGAGGTCCTGCATTAGTGATAGGTTATTAAGCACATTGCCTTGAAACATAAATGCGTCACTATGGAGTATATATACAGATTGCTCGTCCACGGGGCCTCCTTTTCGAACAGGCTGTTGCTTGACATCTGGAGGAAGATTAAATGGTAATATATCGCCAACACAATTATCGCTGGCCTGATTCAGCACTAATCCGAATGCGCCTTCCGGCGAGTGTTGACACATTAGGATTATTGAGTGATGAAAACTAGATCCATACATGCCGCCTGCATCAAGCAATAGATGGCCTTTTAGACTGCGAAATTGAGTATTCATCCTCCAGCGACAATATTCACTATTTCCATTGAATCCCCTGCGTTAAGTTCGCGTTTTTCAAATTCCGAGGGAGGTACGGCTTCACCGTTAAGCTCAACTACAACACTTCGAGGTAATAAGCCTTGTTTTTCAAGGAACGAATATAAGGACAGGGGTAATTGTACTTCAATAGTTTGTCCATTAGCGGTTATATTTTTCGCTGTATCATTCATCCGTTGGCGGTGAATGTGTAGTGTAATAGCCTTCAAGTCAACGGTGTCGCTTGGCTGGTTGGCTAGGTATCGTTAGACTATCAGCGATGCGCATCCGTTCTATCGTTGTGCCACTACTTAAGTGGTTTTCCAAAAATGCCAGGGATTTACCGTGGCGGCGGACGGTGGATCCTTACTCTATCTGGGTATCGGAGATAATGTTGCAGCAAACACAAGTTAAAACTGTAATTCCCTATTGGGAACGATGGATGGAACAATTACCGGACGTCGCTTCGCTAGCTGACTCCAATGAGGATGAGGTCATTAAGCTATGGGAGGGTCTAGGTTATTACTCTCGTGTTAGAAATATGCGTAAAGCTGCTAAGAATATTGTTGAGGAACATGGGGGTAAGTTTCCCTCAAGTCTGGAGCATATATTGTCTTTGCCCGGTGTTGGACGTTATACGGGAGGAGCGATTTGCAGTATTGCCTACAATCAGCCAGAGCCAATTGTTGACGGAAATGTTGTTCGAGTATTGACACGATTAATTGGGATTGAGGAATCGTCAAAATCAAAGATTGTCTTAAATCGACTTTGGTCTGTTGCTGATGATCTTGTAAATCATGCACTTTCGTTGCAAAAACCGATGCAACGAAATGCTTCATCATTTAACCAAGCAATGATGGAGTTTGGAGCTTTGGTTTGCACTCCTCGAAATCCCCTTTGTGATGATTGCCCTCTTAGTGGTCGTTGTATTGCTAGAAGGGAAAACAAGGTTGAGATTATTCCCTATGCCGGTAAGCGGATTGCATCTATCAAGAGGCGGTTTATAGGCTTTATTATTTATTACAGAAAACAGGTGTTTCTTAGACGCCGATCTAAAGATGAGGTTAATGCTGGTTTTTGGGAGTTTCCTAATTGGGAAGTGGATTGCAATGCTAATGCATCATATGTAGCTGAGTTAAACCTTTCTATTGAACAAGTGAAGATGGAACAGCTTTGTATAATTAATCACTCCATTACCCGCTATAGGAATAAGCTTGAAATGTATGTGATTGAAGTTAGTCAAAAATCAAGATTGTCAAATCTCAACGGTCAATGGTTCTCTGAATCTGAGCTTCAGAAATTGCCACTGACATCTGCTCATCGTAAAGCGGTAGACCAGTTAATTATTTAGGATTTATTCCCAATCTAATTTTAAGATGACTTCCTTGCCATTGGCGGACTTTGATTCGTCTGCCGCATGCATAAAAGCATATATTTCCAGAGTTTCCCTGTCGTCGACTGGTGATTTTCCGCTTTTAAAAAATTTGATTACCTCTTTAACCAGAGGTGCGTAGCCATCATAGTTGCCAACTGGATGTTCACCTTTTTCGCATTTTGCTATGCCGCCGTATCCCTTGCCTTCCCGGAAAATACCTACGCGACCATCGCTCCATTTTCCTGTTACTTTAATTTTCCCGTCTTTAGTGGTTCCTCGCTGAACTGAAATGCAACCAGAACCCATTACAGTAAAGAGTGATTCTACTCCATGGATTCCATACCAAAATAAATCTGGATGATGAGGCTCGATATGTGCAGGGCTAAATGTTTCGCAATGAAGTACCTTGCCATGTTTACCAGCACGTGCAGCTAAGGTAGCTGAAGAAAATCTTAGAGATGAAGAGCTAAATACCGGCACATTTTTTTCTTTTGCGAGGCGATATATTTTAATGCAATCAGCAAATGTTCCAGCGAGTGGTTTGTCAATGTATAGAGGTTTGCCGGCATTTATAACATCAGTTGCGTGTTTTAGGTGAGGTCGGCCGTCGACATTCTCGATCATAACTGCATCAACGTTTCGGCATAATTCGTCTACATTAGGGTAAAGTTTAACTCCCCATTTATTGGTTAATTCATCCGTGAATTTTTCGACCCGAGAATAACTAGATTCAATGTCAGGGCTACTATCCTTGACGGCTGCAACCACTTTCCCTCCAGAAATGTGGTCTTTTGCTGAGGTGTCATTAAGGATTCTTGTAAAGGCAGTAACATGTGAGGTATCCAGTCCCACCATTCCAATGCGAAGATCCTTGCCTTGTGCAGTTAAAATTAGTGAAACCGATAAAAGAATTCCCGATAATCTGATAATGTTCATGCGGGAATTTGAAACGATATAACC
>JAYZHR010000251.1:0-3573 GCA_036166355.1 Verrucomicrobiota bacterium
ATTGTTACAAAATTGTTTGGCCGGTTCAGCTTCGGGAATCGTTAACACGCCAGGCCAGCGGTTGGTATCAACCAGAGAAATATTGGTCGAAACCTCAATCCTTGAGCCACTACCTGAAAGCTGAACATGTTCAGGTTTTGGGTCGTCTGTAAAGCTAACAGACCTTCCCAGCCCAAAGACAGTAGCATCTGGGCCTACAACCGCACTAACTGAAGTACCTTTTACACGATCAACAGAAAATAACCAATGACCTAACACAGGATTTTCTGCAGCAATTGAAACACTACCGGATGGTACAGAAAGTAGAGTTGCGAGTACAAATACCGACCAAATATAAATCCAATGACGGTTAGCTCTCATGGGCCTACTGTTACCAAAGACTCACTGACGGGCCAGTCTTTTATGCGCGAGATTTGCCACGTGACCGTTTTTCCCCCACAATAAGCACATGCCAAACACATTTGGCCATTTATTTAGAATCACAACCTGGGGAGAATCCCATGGAGGGGCTGTCGGAGTGGTTCTTGATGGTTGCCCCCCTTTACTGGAACTGAGCGAAGAAGATATACAGCCGGAACTCGACCGCCGCCGCCCTGGCCAGTCAAAAATTGTCACACCCCGAAACGAAGCAGATCGGGTCAGCATTCTGTCAGGAACATTTGAAGGAAAAACCTTGGGAACCCCTATCCTCATGATGGTTCAAAATGAAGATCACCGCCCAGAAGCCTACTCAGAAATGAAAACCAAATTTCGACCATCACATGCCGACTACACTTATCATAAAAAATTTGGCTTTAGAAATTGGCAAGGAGGCGGAAGATCCAGCGCTCGAGAAACCATAGGACGAGTAGCTGCTGGCGCCATCGCAAAAAAGCTTCTAAAGCAACGCTTTGGCGTCGAAATATTGTCTTATGTTAAACAGGTACAAAAAATCAAAGCAGAAATCAATCCTGACAAAGTCAAAATGCGGGATATAGAATCAAACATTGTACGCTGTCCTGAAAAAACAGTAGCCGATAAAATGATTCGACTTATAGAACGTACCCGAAAATCAGGAAATACAGTTGGCGGTATAATTGAAGGTGTAGCCAAAGGTTTACCAGTCGGCTGGGGAGAGCCCGTATTTGACCGTCTGGAAGCAGACTTAGCAAAAGCAATGCTTAGCCTCCCTGCATCTAAAGGGTTTGAAGTAGGATCTGGTTTTGAAGGCACTCTACTCACCGGACAAGAACACAACGACCCTATACGTGCACGCGGAGGAAAAGTACGGACAACTCAGAATAATTCCGGCGGAGTGCAAGGAGGAATTTCAAACGGTGAAACGCTACACTTTCGAGTAGCATTCAAACCTGTAGCAACCATCATGCACGAACAGAAAACAGTGGATGAGAAATTTAAAAACACCACACTGAAAGGACGAGGTCGCCACGACCCATGCGTACTACCTCGCGCTGTGCCCATGGTGGAAGCTATGACAGCCCTTGTACTAGCTGATCACGCACTACGTCACCGCGCACAAAATGAGTGGAAGTAAAACAAACAACCACTCACTAAATCCAAACTTTGAATTCTAAGCTAATTACTTAGATCTAGCTAGCATCCACTTAATAATTCGCTCACGCGCAGCTGAGCGAGGAGGAGTAACATGGCCACCTTCAACAACCTCCCAAAGTTCCATCACTACTTTACCATCTTTTGATTCAAACCTAACAGTCTTGGTTTCACTACCTGAAACTTTTCTGTCTAAATCAATGGCAGTGCTCTCTACTTTAACCTCCTTTTCACAGGCATTGAATTTTTTCCACTTGGAAAAATTATCTTCAGCACTTGGATATTTCGCTCCCCCAATATTACCACCTGCCCATTTGATAGTTTTATCCTTTGTGCCATGGACGTGAAGCACACTAACTGGAGTTTTAGGATTGTTTGGCCATTGATCAAAGCCAACACCAGCAAACGGAACAATCGCAGTAATTAGGTCGGAATGATCGTGAGCCATGCGGTAACTCATGAATCCCCCATTGGATAGGCCAGTGACGAACACACGCTTTTTATCAATGTTGTATTCCTTCATGGCTTTAAGTATTAGACTTCGGAGATATTTGGAATCATCCACTTTATCCCTCCGATCGCAACAAGCATCGGTTGCATTCCAACTATTATCAATCCCATCAGGAGCACAGTAAATAAAACCATACTTCTCCGCCAGATCAGCCATGGGAAAGAATTTCAATTGACCTCGACCATTGCTCGTATAGCCGTGGAGAGTCAGGATGAACGGGTATTTCTTCTTCGGATCGTAATCTTTTGGGATATGAATCTTGTCGTCGCGTTTGACCAAATCGTCGTCGCCAGATTGCCGGGAACGGCTGAGCAACTTTCGAATCGCCTCCCGCTCGGATTCATCGAGTTTACCGTCCTTGTCTTTGTCAAAGCGCTGCATCAAGCGCTCTCGACGACTCGGCTTGTTTTCATCCTGCGCCAATAAGCACGCTCCATCAGACGCCAGAAAAGCCATAAAAAAAATAAAACAAAAAGATCTTATGATGCAAAAAAAATTCACTCCATACTCTACGCAGTATAATTAAGTTTGGTTACAAAAATTAGATACTATAATTGACACAGATAAAATTTCTGTGAATTTCGTCAAAGAGGATTGCCGATTGAAGAATGGAACAAACTAATACATACACTTATTTAAACGGGAAAATTATCTTAAGTGAAAAAGCATCAATATTAACAAATGATCGAGGTTTTCTCTATGGAGATGGGTTATACGAAACTATTCGAATCCATCAGGGCAAACCATTTCTATGGGAATGGCATATTACAAGATTGATAGCTGGCGCCGAAATCATAGACCTTAAACTACCTTTAACTTCATCAAAATTATTAGAAGAATTAAAAAAATTAATCCAAAAAAACAATTCATTCAACTGTATTGCCCGACTAACCATAACAAGAGGCCCCGGAGAACGAGGATTTGGATTGTCCGGAAGGGAAATTCCAACCGTACTAATCACACTTCATACTCACCGCACACCTCAAGAAAAGGCAATAACACTTTCAACAACAAATATACGTGTCGCTAAAGGCGATGTACTAACGACAATAAAATCCAATAACAAATTAAACTCTGTAATGGCTAAATATTTTGCTAAAGAAAAAAATACTGATGACGGTCTAATTTTGAACTCTGACAACAATATAACTGAAACATCTTCTGCAAATATTTTTTGGATAAAGAACAATATTATCAAAACACCCCCAATCTCTGACGGAGTATTACCAGGTATAACACGCCGCCTTGTGTTTCGGCTAGTATCCAAAACCCCGCAAGAAGTTAAAGAAGAGTCATTATCAACAAAAAAACTAAAACAAGCAGATTCAGTTTTTGTTACTTCCGCAGCAACAGGAATACGAACCGTTAAACAAATCGACAACAATGAATTTCGTGAACATTATTTAATTAATCAATTAATAAAAACATACGAATCTGAGCTGCCCAAATACACATGCCCTTCTGACTAAATCTACTGGCCCTCATCTGGGCGTTCAGGCAGTCTCTGGGGC
>JAYZHR010000252.1:0-23685 GCA_036166355.1 Verrucomicrobiota bacterium
ATTCTTAGCTATTTATAATTATTTAGTTTTAGATATTGCTTCGCCAGAAATTTTTGTGAGCTGATGGTAGGCTTTGACTAACTTTTTTGTTACTGGACCAGGCTTACCATTCCCAATTTTTCGTTCGTCGATTTTAACTACTGGTACGATCTCTGCCCCAGTTCCTGTGAGGAAGCACTCATCAGCATTGTACAGGTCATACCTAGTTAGGTTTGGCTCTGAAGTTTCAATGCCTATTTCAGCTACTAAATCAATTGAGGTTTGACGAGTGATACCGTGTAATGCTCCCGAAGAGAGGGATGGAGTATACATTTTATTCCCTTTTATTATAAATAAATTATCACCAGTGCATTCGGCCACATACCCTTCAGCATTTAGCATGATGGCTTCTTCATAACCCGCAGTATTAGCTTCAATTTTAGCAAGTATGTTATTTAAGTAATTGAGAGATTTAATGGCAGGATTTACAGCGTTATGATGATTACGCGTGGTAGCCACGGTCACTATCTCCATGCCTTTTTTGTATAAACTTGCCGGATAAAGCTGAATTTTATCAGCGATAATAATAATTTCAGGATTTGAACATCGGTTAGGGTTCAATCCCAAGGTTCCGGCTCCACGTGTTACAACAAGACGAATATAACCGTCAGTGATTTTGTTCTTTCGACATGTTTCTACTGTAGCATCCATTAATTCCTGATGTGACATTGGGATATTAAGTAGGATTGCTTTAGCAGAATAAAAAAGTCGGTCTATGTGTTCTTTAAGCTTAAATACTCTTCCGTGGTACGCACGAATACCTTCAAACACGCCATCGCCATAAAGAAGCCCATGATCAAATACTGAAATCGTGGCGTTCTGCTCGCTATAAAATTTGCCGTTTATATAAACCTTCATGTTGAAAGCGGTCGGAAAACTAATGGAAAATCACCCTGTTTGGCAAGGATACGGTCAAGGAGGCGTGTTTTATAGAATAAATATTATACATATTAATGCTTAGAGAGATAAAACAACTTAGAGAGAATTTTATTTTCTATCTCATAAGCTTATGATCAATAAATTTATGAAAATTGTTCAAAGAAAAAAATTAGAAAAATAGCTGAAATTCACCATGCAAATATCAATGTAATTTTTGAATATACACTAGTTAAGATAAGTCGACATTTAGGACCGAATAATTGCATTTTAGCAAAGCTCGTGGCATCGTCACCCCTGATTGTTTGGGGGTAGGATTATAAATACTGCTGGTGCGTTTCTTATATAACATATTATTCAATTTATTTTTTGGTTTATCTACGCCGTACTATTATTTACGAATGAGGCGTCGTGGAGGCTGGCGGCAAGGATTTGGTGAGCGACTAGGTCAATATTCAAATAAGTTCAAGCAGTCTATCACTAATCGAGATGTGATTTGGTTTCATGCGGTTAGTGTAGGTGAGGTGAATATATGTGTTCAATTAATCAAGATTCTTCAGCCTAGGGTTCAAAATATTAAGTTAATTGTTTCAACTACAACTTCGACTGGCATGGGAGAGCTTCATAAGAAGGTTCCACCTGAAGTCGGTAAAATATATTATCCGATTGATCTTCGCTCAAGTGTTCGTCGTGCACTTTCTACAGTTCGACCAAAGGCTGTTGTATTAGTTGAAGCAGAGGTTTGGCCGAATTTTTTGTGGGGATTACAGGCTAGAAGAATCCCGCATTTTTTAATAAATACTCGAATTTCTCAAAAATCATATAAAGGCTATTGTCGTGTTGGTTTTATTTTTTGTAGTCTGTTTGCAGGCTTTACCGGAGTTGGTGCTCAAACTGATGATGATGCTAAGCGATTACTTGAGTTGGGATGTGATGAAAAGGCCGTTCAAGTTTTTGGGAGTTGCAAATTTGATGATACAGAAATTTTTCGAGATACTAGGATTGATATTCCCAGTCTGTTTAGGCAGCTAGGAGTTGAAGAGCGAGCTTTAATTATTGTTGGAGGGAGTACTCATAATGGTGAAGAGGAAATATTAGCTCGAACTTATAAGTGCTTGCGAAAAAAACACCCTGAGATTTTTTTGATCTTAGTCCCTCGTCATCAGGAGAGAGGTAAAGAGGTTGGTGAAATGTTAGCTAAACAAGATTTGAATTATATATATCGTAATCAGTTAAGTGAAAGTTTAGCGATACCAGAGTGTGGTGAGCTTGATTGTCTTTTGGTTAATACTACGGGAGAATTAAAATATTTTTATCAGGAGGCTACAGTCGTTTTTGTTGGTAAGAGTCTCACGGCTAAAGGAGGTCAAAATCCTATAGAGCCAGCGGCTTTAGCTAAACCGATTATATTTGGTCCTCATATGGAGAATTTTGGAGATATTACGGCCAGATTTCTTTCCAATGAGGCGGCAGTTCAAGTTGCGAATGAGGCGGAACTTTATGAAGCTATCGATTTATTGTTAACTGACGAGAAGAAACGAAATGATCTGGGGAGAGCTGCCCTAAAAGTTGTCCAAGAAAACGAAGGTGCCGCTGAAAAAAGCGTCTCAATGATACTTGCAGCTATCTAATTGTTAATGAATAAGTTAGCTTACTAGCTAAATCTCAATTTATTGATATCTTATAATAAACAAAAAATTTGACATAACTACATATTATCTTAATCTCAACCAAGCCTATCGAGTATAGGTAAATTATTTTGGCTTATGCGGACAAAAATGTTTTGGCTCCCGATCTGAATTTTGATCCGGTTGAAGCCAATGATTATTTGGAGAAGTCGACTGCAGTTGAACGTTTGCGATGGGCATCGGAGAAGTTTGAAAGTGGACTAGTCTTATCATCGAGCTTTGGTGCGCAGGCGGCTGTAATGTTGCATCTTGTTACTCGGATATTTCCTGAAATACCGGTGATTTTTGTCGATACAGGATATTTATTTCCTGAAACTTACAAGTTTGCTCAGAGTTTGGTTGAACGACTAGAAGTGAACTTAAAAGTTTACCAGTCCGAACGAAGTCCGGCATGGCAAGAGGCTATTCATGGCAAGCGTTGGGAACAGGGAATTAAAGGATTAGAGTCCTATAACATCGAAAACAAAGTTGAACCTATGAATCGTGCATTGGAGGAACTAAAAGCAAAAGCATGGCTTGCGGGTCTTCGGCGTCAGCAGAGCGCTACTCGTGAGGCTTTACCAGTAATCGCTTTAGCTAATGGTAGGGTTAAAATTCATCCGATAATCGACTGGACAGACAAGAACGTGCACGATTATTTGAAAGAGAATGATCTTCCATATCATCCTTTATGGGAAAAAGGTTATATTTCCATAGGCGATACTCATACAACCCGGAGATTAGAGGATGGAATGAGTGAAGAAGAGACTCGTTTTTTTGGCCTAAAGCGTGAATGTGGTTTACATGAGAATGTGTCAACTGATTTCAATATTTGATGAGTATCCCGGAAAATATACATCCGAATTTTCAGAATCTGCTTGAAAGAAAGGCAAAGGAGTCATTGCTCAACCAGCATGGTTTGGTTGTTTGGCTTTACGGATTATCCGGTAGTGGGAAAAGTACTCTTGCGACTGCTTTAGAGAAGCGTTTGTACGAGAAGCGATTTTTCGTGCAAGTGCTTGATGGGGATAATATTCGTACTGGACTGAATAATAATCTGGGTTTTTCGGATGATGATCGATTAGAGAATATTAGACGAATTGCTGAGGTTGCTAAACTTTTTGCTCAATCAGGGGTGGTGACAATAACATCTTTCATATGCCCAAGAAACGAATTGCGGGAAATGGCCAGGAAAATTATAGGTCAGGAAGATTTTTTTGAGGTCTATGTGGAATGTAGTTTTGAGACCTGCAAAAAAAGAGATGTAAAAGGACTATATGCCAAAGCAGAGGCTGGGGAGATTAAACAGTTCACTGGAAAGGATTCGTTCTTCGAAGCACCTGAGCCACGTGAACTACCAGATTTAATTTTGAATACGAACACTCAAACCGAGAGCGAATCCCTAAAACGGCTTTTTCAAGCTGTGGAGCCTAGAATATCACAGTAAAAAGATTAGAATGACTGATCACAAGAACTATCAACTAACTCACTTGCAGCAGTTGGAGGCAGAATCAATTTTTATTATGCGAGAAGTGGCGGCGCAATTTGGAAAACCTGCACTGTTATTTTCAGGCGGCAAGGATTCTATTGTAATGGTTCGCTTAGCTCAAAAAGCGTTTTGGCCTGCCAAGCTTCCTTATCCGTTAGTACATGTTGATACTGGGCATAATTTTGATGAGACCATTCAATTTCGTGATAATATGGTTAAGGATGTTGGAGGGGAATTGGTTGTTGCCAGTGTTCAGGAGGAGATTGATGCCGGTAGAGCAAAAGAGGAATCAGGCTTAAATCCAAGCCGTAATAGATTGCAAATTCCGGCACTACTTAATGTGATAGAGAAAAACAATTACGATGCTTGTCTTGGTGGTGCCCGAAGGGATGAGGAAAAGGCACGAGCCAAGGAGCGTTTCTTTTCACATCGAAATTCATTTGGTGAATGGGATCCAAAAAATCAGCGTCCGGAGCTTTGGAACCTTTTTAATGGCAAAATGGATTTTGGTGAGCATTTTCGTGTATTCCCATTAAGCAACTGGACAGAAATGGATGTATGGCAATACATAAAACTGGAGAATATTCCTTTGCCGAGTATCTACTTTTCACACGAGCGTGAATTTGTTCGTCGAGGCAATGTTTTGCTTGGTAAATGTGAGCATTTAACTCTACTAGATGGCGAAAATTGGGAAAAAGGTAAGGTCCGGTGTAGAACTGTTGGTGATATGACTTGTACAGGTATGGTAGAAAGTGTCGCTAATAACGTAGATGATATTATTGAAGAAGTTGCTGCTGCGAGGCAAACCGAGAGAGGTGGTCGAGCTGATGATAAACGAAGCGAGACAGCAATGGAGGATCGAAAAAAAGAGGGTTATTTTTAGGAATATTTTTAATGAGTGCTGATACGAAAGGTTATCTTGATATGGATTTGCTGCGGTTTACGACTGCAGGAAGTGTTGACGATGGGAAGAGTACGCTTATTGGTCGTTTGCTATACGACTGTAAATCTATCTTTGAAGACCAGTGGGAAGCAGTTGAGGAATCTAGTAAACAGAGAGGGGATGAAAATGTAAACCTTGCCTTGTTGACTGATGGTTTGCGTTCTGAGCGAGAACAGGGGATCACTATTGATGTGGCTTATCGCTATTTCGCCACTCCTAAGCGTAAGTTCATCATTGCTGATACCCCTGGGCATATCCAGTACACTCGTAATATGGTTACTGGTGCCTCTACAGCTAACTTGGCAATTATTTTGATTGATGCTCGAAATGGTGTGATTGAGCAGACTTGTCGGCACTCGTTTATTGCTAGTTTGTTGCAGATTCAGCACATCATTGTATGCGTCAATAAGATGGATTTAGTAGATTGGAATGAAGATCAATTTAATAAGATTGTTTCACAATATAAGGAGTTTGCTTCTCGACTTGATGTTCCACACATAGATTTTATTCCAATCAGTGCATTACTTGGGGATAATGTTGTCGATCGTTCAGAAAATATGGATTGGTATAAGGGAAGCCCGTTGCTTTATACTTTGGAGAATGTCTACATTGGAAATGAACATAATCATGTTGATGCCCGTTTCCCTGTGCAATGGGTAATTCGACCGCATAGTGATGAATATCATGATTTTCGTGGTTATGCTGGTCGTGTTGCTGGAGGAGTTTTTAAACCAGGAGATGAAATTACTGTTATGCCAAGTGGATTTCAGTCTAGGATTAAATGAGTCCACGATATTAACGGAGATTTAGAGGAAGCTTTTGCTCCAATGTCGGTTACGCTTACGCTTGAGGATGAGATTGATATAAGTCGGGGAAATATGATCGTAAAGCAAAATAATCCACCTGAAAGCAGCCAGCAAGTAGAAGCTATGCTAGTGTGGTTTAGTTCTCAATCAGATCTTGTTGAGCGCGGTCGTTATACTATTCGTCATACAACCAATGAGGTGAAGTGCTTATTGAAAGAGATGAAGTATAAGGTGGACATTAATACTCTTCATAAGGTCAAGGATGATAGTGTAGTAAAGCTTAATGATATTGCGCGTGTATCACTACAAACAAGTGCTCCTGTACATTTTGATCGTTATCGACGTAACCGAACTACTGGTAGTTTTATTCTAATTGATGAGCAGACCAATAACACAGTAGCGGCAGGCATGATCATTAATTAACAATCAATAATTCTTACTTTGTGTGTTTTAAGTAATTACTAAGCTAGTTTATTTGTTAAGTGCCTCATAAACATTTCCAACCATACCTTCATTGGGGGTAAGGGTTTTTGACCCTGGCGTCCATTTGGCGGGGCAGGCTTCTGATGGATTGGCAGCACAGTGTGCGTTGGCTTCCATAATGCGAACCAGTTCTTCCATGTTTCGCCCTACATTATAGAAGTTAACCTGACTGCTAACTAGTTTTCCTTCAGGGTTTATCACGAAAGTACCTCGAAGTGTTAATCCAGTTTCATCATCATAGACACCGAATATGCTGCCGACCAAGCCAGTCGTATCGGCTGCCATCGTATATTTGACATCCGACATGAGTTTTTCTGCTTGGCACCACGCTAAGTGGCTGAATTTTGTGTCTGTAGAAACAGATATTACCTTTGCTCCGAGTTCTGTAAGTTTAGCTTCCTGTAATGCTAAATCAGCCAGTTCAGTTGGGCAGACAAAAGTGAAGTCAGCTGGATAAAATACAAGGATAGTCCATTTCCCATTATTTTTAAGATCAGCAAGACTAACTTCCCCAAATGAACCTGAACTTGGTTCATAGGTTTCCATCTTAAACTCTGGAACATTTTGGCCCACACCTACTGGAGGTAAGTCGCCATAAATATCGTCTGTTTGGTTTGTCATTTAAGTAAAACTATACTTAAAGCCCTTTTTCTATCATTAGTTTTAGTAAGTCTCCTACACGATTGGAGTAGCCCCATTCGTTGTCATACCAACTAACGAGTTTAAAGAAGTTCTCATTTAGTTCCATGCCGGCTCCTTGATCGTATATGCTGGAATTTGCACAGTGGATGAAGTCAGTGCTTACCACAGCGTCTTCGGTGTAGGCCAAGATTCCTTTCAAGTAGGATTCACTGGCAGCTTTCATTGCAGCAGATATTTCGTTGTAGCTAGTACTTTTTTCAGTTTTGAAAGTTAAATCCACTACTGAAGCGGTTGGAGTTGGTACACGGAAAGCCATGCCTGTCAGTTTACCTTTAACTTCTGGGCAAACTAAGCTAACTGCTTTAGCGGCACCTGTGCTGGCTGGTATAATATTTGTGGCAGCAGCTCGGCCGTCACGCCATGCCTTGCGGCTTGGTCCATCAACGGTTTTTTGCGTAGCGGTGTAAGCATGTATAGTTGTCATAAGACCTTCAGCAATTCCGAAGCCTTCCTTTAATAAGACATGTACAACTGGAGCCAAGCAATTTGTTGTACATGAAGCATTAGAAACAATATGATGATTTGCAGCATCATAGAGATTATCATTTACTCCCATAACCACGGTTAAGTCTTCATTCTTGGCAGGTGCTGAAATAATAACTTTTTTAGCACCAGCATCAATATGGCCTTTGGACTTTTCTCCATCGGTGAATAGTCCAGTGGATTCGATTACAACATCCACACCAAGATCCTTCCAAGGCAGCTCAGCTGGGGAGGGCGCTTTAACTACCTTAATTTCTGCACCATTAACTAGTAGAGTTTCATCGTCCTTATGACTAACTTCACCATTGAATGCCCCTTGAGTTGAGTCGTATTTCAGCAGGTAAGCTAAGTTGTCTGCTGGAACAAGATCTCCAACTGCCACAACTTCGACTTCGTTTCCAACGAGGCCTTGCTCTACCATTGCTCTATAAGCTAATCGGCCAATTCGGCCGAAACCATTAATTGCTACTTTTACTGCCATAATAAAAAGAAATTGAGTATTCTAGTCCGAGAAATTCGGGGCGCGAATGCTAACGATATTAGCGAAATCGTCAATGCGATATTCGTTTAATGTCTGTCCCAAGCATTGTGAGTTTGGATAGTTGGATTAGCGATAACGCCGATTTAACTGCTTTAATGCTCGTAATTCGGGCACATCGGTAAAACGGAGGCGAATTATACCTAGTACTTGAAAATGTTTATCAAACGCTCCGCCAAGTAGGGTTCCAGAAGAAAAAACGTGTTCTCTGGATTTTGCTTTATAGGCAACTATAGCAAGTTTTGTGGCGGCTAAGTTGTTTTCCTTTTTATAGAATGCGATTTCTGGCAGAGCCACGGGAGCTCCTGTTACAGGATTCGGGAGGGATTGATCCTCAGATATACCGAGTGTTGCATTACTAGTATCGAGAGAGTTTGCCCCACTGCGAACTTCCACAATCATATCGGCATTCTCCGATTCATCTACCACCAAAGCGCCATTGGATAAAAGTATATCACGAAGTGAACCAACTAAATATTCCTGATCCAATGTTTTTATGTATGTGCTAGATATGAATACCTTGAACCCTTTAAGTCTACCTATTGCTTCAGGGTCAAGTAAAGATAGTGAGCGGTCAATAGATGTGCTTATGAGTAGTTGTTCACCCAAGCTGCGGGTTGGCTCGGTCATTCGGATCTTATTTACACAGCCGGTACAGATGCTTATTAGCAATGCCAAGCTTAGTCTAGATATTAGAATGTGATTAGTAAGTATTTCCATTGTATTAGTCATTCGACTTTTTGTTCAGTATACAGGCTTCTAGCCCGAGAATATAAGATGAAGCCCCGAATCCATTAATTGAGCCCATACACGCCTTCGCAATCATGGATTGTTCCCGGTAAGATTCACGAGCATGAATATTAGAAAGGTGGATTTCGATGGCTTTGACACCGGCTCCGGTAATAGCGTCACTTAATGCAATACTGGTATGGGTATATGCTCCTGCATTGATTACAACGTAGTCATAGTCGCTAGCTGCTAGTTGTATCTGATTTACTAGTTCTCCCTCATGGTTGGATTGGAAAAAAGTTACTTCTACATCTTTTTGGGCAGCATGATTACGAACCATGTCCTCAATGTCTGACAGCTTGAGACTACCGTAAATCTCGGGTTCGCGCTGGCCCAAAAGGTTTAAGTTAGGGCCGTTGAGGAACAATACCTTCATATCTGAAGTCATTGTTATTAATTTTTTGGACTTTTGTCGAATTGATTTATAGGTGCCGCTAGTATCCAGCCAAGCATTAACCAAGCAGGCCAAGCTAGGGCCGGTATATATAGGCCAAACTCAATCATTCCTTGTAGAGCCCAGGCTAGTAATCCAAGCCTTACACCAATAAATATAGGGCTCGTATAACGGCGTTTACTTAATGTCCAGATTGAACCGCCTATAAATGCACAATATAATGTAAAGCCTGGCCATCCGGAGTCGCTAGCTTGCTGGAGATAATCATTATGTGTAAGTCGAGTTGGTTCCGCTTTTGGTGCTCGGTGTTTTTGGTAGGCGATTCTAAAAGTTCCAGGTCCTGTGCCAACTAAAGGCTCTTCAATGGCAGTTTTTAATGCAGCATTCCAGTATCCGAACCTTGCACTAACACTTGTCGCTCCTTTTTCAAAATAGTCAGCATACTTAATAGTAAATCCTATTAGCCCTGCCACTAGAGTGGCACTAGCCAGAAAGATTTTAAACTTTTTAGATAGTGGGAAATGCAGAATCCATGCTCCGATCAGTATTAGTGATATCAGCCATCCGCTTTTTGAGCCTGACCAGTAGAGGCACGCTAGACTTATTCCAGTTAAGATAAATGCCAATATTCTGCGTGCATTGAGCCAGCGTCCCTGACCAATTAGCAGTGCAACTGAAACTGGTAATAATAGCAGGATAATGCCAGCCATTGCATTTGGATAGAACATATGGCCATACACCCTGGTGCTATACCATCGCTTCACCATTTCCACCGGGAATTGTTTCACTTTAGCTGCTATTTCTGGAGGGAGTTTATCTACTTTTTGATTTATATCGGGTGGAAGTAATTTTTCCTTTTCGAATAAATGAGGTGAAATTTTAGTAGGATTTAGCTTGCCGGATTTAATTTGGTTGATGATGCCGTTTCTGGCTTTATCCAGTCCCCCAAAGTGTTCTTGGGTTGCATCAATTAAATTTATAATTAGGCCAAGTGTTGCACCCCAAAATACAAGTTTGGATAATTGCATTCGAGCTAGTACAAACATCCCGAGATAGAGTGCTGCAATACACGATCCGAAGTGTATCAAAGTCGCTAAAGAGATTTCACGATCGACAGTTTGTGTTGTTGATACGGCTTGCCAAACAAACCAAATAAGGGGTAACCAAGCTACCCACCTTGGAAATCCAGGCTGTAATTGTAATTTAGGTTTTTTTATTCGAGAAAGTCCAAGTAAACAGGCCAAACCAAGGACTGAAAGAATTCCAATATAAGATTGGGCATTAGAATAATTCTCAGATCCTGTTAGTATGATATCTGTTGGTAATCCAATATTTTTTGGTGGATGCAGATAATCAAGGATCACAGGGTTACCGAACATGAAAAGTGCGGTGAATAGCCATATGCCGACTAGAACCAAAAAGACACGATCTTTCTGTCCTGAGTTTTCTGCAAACATAAATATAATTAGAGTTTAAGTTTAAGTAGGCCGACTTCTAGTGCGAGTGTTTCTTGTACATTGGTAGTTTCAAGAAGTCGCTGGGTCGCCTCTATAACCTCTAAGTTTTCTAATGCCTTATCTGCATTAATACGATTTGCTATTTTTTTGGAATCTTCGGCCCAATCCTGCAAGTGCAAGAGTTCAGTATTTTGTTTCATGGCCATGATCCAAATGTCGCGAAGCCACCACTGCAAGCCAGTCAGGAACTGACTGCGTTGTCCCCTATACTCTGACTCGATGGTTGCTTCTAATTCTTTCTCCCATTTCTTTCTTAATGTTGAATCGATGTCCTCGTGTTGGTTTAACGGTGAGGATTGTTGGTTAATCTCTTCAATAGTGTCTCTTTTCGCAGCAAGATGAGATGAAAGGCTGCTTAGTAAACGATAGCGTCCCATTAATCCCTCGTTTGTCTGCACAGACATACTTACAAAAGAGTTCAGCCAATTTTTGTCTTCAGTCTCAAGGTGAATGCCGGTTTCGCCTTCGAAATTAAGCCTCAGGCATCGTGATTGTACTGTATCGATAATTTTTTCTGGATGCCGAGTAAGGAGTATGAAAACTGTAAAATCAGGGGGTTCTTCAAGTGTTTTCAGAAAGGCATTTACTGTTACCGGCGGCATGCGTTCTGCATTTGATATTATAGCAATCTTGAAGCGGCCTTCAGTAGGTTTAAGGGAAATTTTTTGTATTAGTGTTCTTATTTGGTCAACTGTGATCACACGGGATTTTGATTCGGGCCGTATTACATCTAGATCTGGAAAATTATTGGTATCTAACTTGCGGCATGCGATGCATTCTCCGCAAGAATCAAGTGGAATATTAGTTTCGCTAATATTGGATGGTGATTGGCAATTCAGTGTTCGGGCCAATTCTATAGCATTTAACTCGAGGTTTTTTATATCGCCTCCAACGAACATATAGGCGTGTCCTAGTCTGCCATTTGCTAAGCTATTGCGAAGCAGGTTGATCGAGTGATCGGCATTATTATTGGAGTGTGCGTCCACGGGTTCATAATATTATTTTAAGCTGGTCAAAGCCATTCTTGAATTTCTTTTTTGCAATACTTTGTACTTATACAAGTACGTTTCTTGCTTCAAACGTCAACGTTTGGCATTTTGGCGGTGCATGAACCGAATAGAAGAGCGGTTTCAGGTCCTCAAACAAAGCGAACAAAAGGGCTTTGTAGTATACATAGGGGCTGGAGATCCAAATTTAGACGTTACACATGATCTAGCGCTCGCATTTGACGATATAGGTGTCGACGTTTTGGAGCTTGGTGTTCCTTTTAGTGATCCGTTAGCGGATGGGCTGGTAAACCAGTTGGCGGCCCAACGAGGATTAGATGCAGGTGCTACCACAAGCAAGGTATTACATACCGTGGCCAAAATACGTGAGAAATCTCAGATTCCAATTGTGCTTTATGTCTATTTCAATCTTTTGCACAAGCGTGGTTTGTCGAAATTCGTTGCTGATGCAGCTCAGGCAGGAGTAGATGGATTACTGGTACTCGATTTGCCGCCGGAGGAATCAGATAACTATGAATTATTAATGGCTGAAGCTGGGATGTGTCCTATTTATTTAGTGGCACCCACAACTCCTCCTAGCAGAGTAGGGTTGATTGTTAAGAGGGGTAAGGGTTTTATCTATTATGTTTCTCGAGAAGGTGTTACAGGTATGCAAGGGACAGTCTCTGATACTATTGGTGCAATGACAGCAATTATTCGAGAAAATACCGATGTGCCAGTTGCAGTAGGTTTTGGGATTTCAAATCCGGAACAGGTTGCAGAGATTGCTCAGAATGCCGATGCTGTAGTGGTAGGAAGTGCAATTGTGAATCAAATTGCTGAAAATGGTCAGTCGGCAGAACTTGTATCTCACATCAAAGCGTTTACAGCTAACCTTATAACTGGAATTCGTAAGTAGGATATGAAAAAAAAGGATCGGTATGTAGTAATCATGGCAGGTGGAAGTGGTGAACGTTTCTGGCCGGTTAGTCGTAAAAGTCAGCCAAAACAACTAATCAAATTACTGAGCAATCGATCGTTATTACAGCAAACTGTTGATCGTGTGAAACCGATTTTCTTACTACAGAATATAATTATTATTACAAATGCTTCACAGCTAGCACTAGTACGCAAACAGCTGCCGGATTTACCAAGGGGTAACATAATTGGGGAGCCTTGCGGTCGAGATACATGTGCTGCTGTTGCATTGGGTATAGCGCTTGTTAGATCCCGTACAGATTGTGGTATCATGGCTATATTGCCAGCTGATCATATTATTACCAATAAGGTTAAATTTCGTAGTGTATTATTGGATTCAATGTGTTTTGCAAGTCGTGAAAAGGTATTATTAACTATTGGAATTAAACCAGAGGAACCGGCAACTGGTTATGGGTATATCCAAGTTAAGAGAAGGAGTAGGGACAATATATCAAAATCGCTTAAATCTACTTTCTTTAATGTGAAGAAGTTTATTGAGAAGCCGAGTCTTGTTAAGGCAAAACGATACCTTAAATCTGGGGATTACCGGTGGAATGCTGGCATGTTTATTTGGTCATGTGCTGCGGTCGAGGCAGAATTTAAGCGTCAGATCCCTAAGTTATATGCGATCATCGATAGATGGTCATCGATTCGAAGTTTGACTAAGCTTAATTCAGTTTTATGCAATGAGTATCCCAAGCTTGATAAAATTTCTATTGATTATGCAATCATGGAGAATGCTAAGAAAATTATTTGTGCTGATGGAGTGTTCGGTTGGGATGACCTTGGTTCTTGGCCGGCTTTATCACGTCACATTAGGATTGATAATTCAGGTAATAGCAGTGTAGCAGATTTTGTTCAAATCGATTCTTTCAATAATGTTATATTTGATGCTCGCACATTTAATCGGACGCCGATTACATTGGTTGGTATAAATGATTCAATAGTAGTGCAGACTGATGACGCAACCATGATTGCGGCTAAATCCGAATCACAAAAAATAAAACAATTAGTTGCGAAGCTTGCTAAGGATAAACGTTTTAAGCATTTAGTATAATGTCTTTGATCAATTCTACGCTTCATTACGAAAATGCTCGAATTGCCCAGCAGCTATTCAATAACGATGCCAAGAATCTTCAGGCATTAACTGATCGTCTAGGAGTAAAAGTTACTTGTCGTGACGGCTGGATTAAACTGGAAGGTGACGAGGCTGATGTAGCTATTGCAACAAGCTTATTTCAGTCGCTGGAAAGTGTGATAAAAGCAGGTGTAGTTATTCGCAATAGAGATTTTTATTATGCTTTAGAGACTATTGTGACTCAAGGAGTTGATTCTCTCGATGGGCTGTATACAACCACTCTGCAAACTTCTTTTCGAAAAGCTCCGGTTAATCCTAGGACGCTTGGGCAGAAGCGTTATGTGGAAGCTATACAAAATCATGATGTTACATTTGGTATTGGGCCTGCCGGAACAGGGAAAACATTCTTAGCAATGGCATTGGCAGTAATGGCGCTTAAGGAGGAAAAAGTTTCTCGGATTATCCTTACTCGTCCTGCAGTTGAGGCAGGTGAGGCCCTGGGGTTTTTACCAGGTGATCTGTATGAGAAACTTGCGCCATATTTGCGTCCTCTTCATGATGCTCTTCAGGATTTGCTTCCGATGGAGGAAGTGCAGAAGTTAATGGATCGTGGGATTGTTGAAATTGCGCCATTGGCATATATGCGGGGACGAACGCTTAATAATGCTTTTATAATTTTGGATGAGGCTCAGAATGCTACTGCAGAGCAAATGCTTATGTTCCTTACAAGGATTGGATTCAATTCTCAAGCTGTGGTAACTGGAGATCCAACACAGATTGATCTGCCATCAAACAAACGCTCCGGTTTAGTCGAGGCAGAGTTAGCGCTTTCGAAGATTAATGGGATTGCGTTATGTCGATTTGAGCGAAGCGATGTGGTTCGACATCCACTTGTGCAACGAATAGTTGAAGCTTACGAAGCATTGAGGAAATCAAAAAATTGATCTTCATTTGGTCAAGGTTTAGTTATGTCATTGAGCGTTCGTAGTCGGCAGAAAAGCTACTTAATTGACCCTTGGTTAGTTAGGCGTATAGCTAAGTGGGTATTAGATATAACTGAGCCTAATGCTGTAGACAAATTTAAATTATGTGAGCATGAATTAAGCGTTTTTATTATTGGGTTAGAGGAAATGTCCAGGTTAAATTTTTCCAGTTTAAGGCATGAAGGGGCCACTGATGTAATTACATTTGATTACAGTGATTATAAAAAAGCTCCCAAGTGTGGGCCAATTTTAGGAGACTTATATATTTGTCCAGCAGTGGCCGAGGAAAATGCAAAGGATTTTGGTGCAACTTTTGCTCAAGAGATAACCCGTTATTTAATTCATGGTATTTTACATTTGCGAGGCTATGATGATAAAAATAAGGCTTCTCGTAAAATCATGGAACAGGAGGAAAATAGACTGATGAATGAAGCATTAAGTTGCTTTCCCTTGAGCTCTTTGGTTAAAGAGCCTAAAACCAAACGCGGATGAGTAAAAATAAGAAAACGTTATTTGGCCGAGGTCGGCGGAATTTTTTTACAGGCTTAGCTGTAGTGCTGCCAGTAATTATTTCTATCGGTATAGCGTTGTGGCTGTTTAATAAGGCAGTCGATGTTTCTGATATTTTACTTTACCCCTTTAGGTTTATACCAGGATTGAGCCCAAGCGATATTTGGAAGGATGCAACAGCAGAAAGTCCTGGTACTGAATTATTTTGGTGGTGGGAAGTAATTGCAATATTTGAGGCGGTTATATTTACAGGGTTATTAGGATTTATAACTCGTTATTATATAGGCAAAAAAATTGTTCAGCTTGTAGATTACACAATGTTGCAGGTTCCCTTACTGGGTAAAATTTATGGCACGATTAAGCAGGTAAATGAGGCGTTTACATCAGAAAAAAAATCGAGCTTTAAACAGGTAGTCATGGTTGAGTTTCCCCGTAAGGGCTTGTATTCCGTCGGTTTTGTAACTGCAGAACAGGTAAAGACAGATTCTGGGGAGAGTATTATTAGTATTTTTGTTCCGACTACACCTAATCCGACTACAGGGTTTTTACTGGTATTGCCTGAAAGTAAAGTGGTGCTGCTCGACATGTCAGTAGCTGATGGTATTAAGTACATTGTGAGTCTAGGTGCGGTGTCTCCTGAGAATGCAGAAGGAGTTCAAGCGGCATTTAAGGCTCAAGCGGAACGAATGCTGGCTGAGGATGGATGAGCAAACAACGGGCTTAATTCTTCGTATTTTTCCCCTTACGGAAACGAGTCTAGTTGTTCACTGGTTTAGTCCAGATATGGGGCGAATCTCTACAGTTGCTAAAGGTGCGCGCAGGCCTAAATCTAATTTTCAAGGTAAGATTGATTTATTCCACGTCGCAGAATTTAGTTTTCACCGAAGTCGTCGTTCAGATTTACATACTTTGCGTGAGGTAGCCCTGAAGGAGGCATTCCCTAAATTACGGACCAACATAGATCTGCTTAATTGTCTTGCTAACATTAGCAAGCTGATTACTAAAGCCACTGAGGATCAGACTCCTTTGCCAGATGAATACTTTATGTTTATCGAGCTCGTGCGGATACTAAATAATAGTGGAGTCACGGATCATTGGCCGGTAATATTCAAAATTAAGTTTCTTTCAATCCAAGGTTTTACACCTGATTGGCAGTATAGTGGTTTAGATCTAGGTACTCGAATTATAGCTGAAAAAATGGTTGATTCTGATTGGTCAAGTTTGGCCAAGATCAAGCCCAGTAAGGTTCAATTGGATCGCCTGACGCAATTCATAGAGAACTTTATTCGACATCATATTGGTAACATCTAATAAAATAAAGAGACTGGTCCTTGCAAGAGTTTGCCTGGGGCGTCAGTGTATGTCCTACACATGAAGCCTAATAGTTATAGCTTATGTTGTTGTGTCATTTTATTAATTGTCCAAGTATCACTAGCTGATTCTATTAGTTTTGTAAGGGATGTAGCCCCAGTATTAGTTAGTAAATGTCAGAATTGTCATGGTCCAGAAAAGGTTAAAGGTGGTTATCGGTTAGATACTTTCAGTCACTTCTTAACAAATGGAAGAAACGATATTAATCCAATAATTCCTGGGGATCCTGAAAATAGTGAGTTATTCATAAGGTTAACTTCAGATGATGAAGATGCCCTTATGCCGCAGGATGGTGAGCCGCTTAATCAGAAACAGACTGAACTTATAAGGCTTTGGATAAAAGAGGGAGCAAAGTTTGATGGAGAATCAATTCAAACCCCTTTGATAAATTTATTGCAGCCAATCAAGCACTTACCGGCCCCAGAAAAGTATCGTCAAAAAATTCCGATTACAGCACTTGAATTTGGGCCAAAAGGGAAAAAATTGTTTGTTAGTGGCTACCGTGAAATTACCGTTTGGGATACAAAAAATGTTAAGCTGCTAAATCGTTTGGGTAATATATCAGAGCGAGTCTATGACTTGTCAGTTTCAGCGGATGGTTGTTTGCTAGCAGTGGCATGTGGTCAGCCTGGAAAGTTAGGGGAAGTTCGGATTTTTGATTTGATTTCCGGCCAGTTAAGTACGGTTCTAGCTGCGTCAACTGATGTAATGTTGACTGTTGCTTTTAGTAACGATACCGGTCTACTTGCAGCAGGGGGTGCGGATAACAAGTTACGCTTAATAGATGTCGATTCAGGCGAAATAATGCATGTATTAAATAGCCACTCCGATTGGATTAGGTCATTAGCGTGGAACACTGATGGGTCAAGAGTCGTTACTGCTAGTCGTGATAAAACGGCAAAGGTGTTTGATGTTCAATCTGGTAAACGGATCGCAAGTTACCTTGGGCATCAAAATGATGTTCGAGGCGTTGTGTTTCATGAAAATGGAAGGGATGTTTTGTCAGTGGGAGATGATAGGAAGATTCATAAATGGAATAGCATTGGTCCAAAGCGTATTAGTGATTCATCTTTGAGTGAAAAAGGAATTCCTATGGCTATCGAACGCCTAGGTAATAATGTTCTGATAGCGTACACCGATCATTCCGTTCAGGTTTTTAATATCAACATAAAAGATGAAATGATCAAGTGGGATGGTCATAGGGAAGCTGTCTTGTCCGTTGCTATTTCCCCGAGTAAGCGTATTGCTGCAAGTGGAGATTTTGATGGGGAGGTAATTTTATGGCATATAGACGATGGTAAAATTCAACGTCGATTTTTCCCTTTGCCAGGTTATGAGAAATGAGGACTTTGTTAAATCTCGAAGGTTAGCTCGTCATCTAATAAGTCTACTAGAATACAATCGCCTTCTTTGAACTTACCATCAAGTAATTGTGTAGATAATGGATTAAGCAGTAGTTCTTGAATAGTTCGTTTCAATGGCCTTGCCCCAAATTGTGGATCATAACCTTTATTTGCCAAGTGTTGTTTAGCTTCATTATTTATCTGTATCGTAAGATTTTGTTCAGACAGTCGTTTGGCTATATTTTTTAGCTGTATGTCAATTATAATGCTTAATTGTTGCTTATCGAGGCTGTGGAAGATGATTGTATCATCAATTCGATTAATGAATTCTGGTCGAAAATGATTTTTCATTTCGTTGGATATTTTTTGTTCCATATCTAACAAATCAGAATCACTTGATTTTCCATTCGAAAAGAATTCCTGAATCAAGTTAGATCCTATGTTGCTTGTCATGATGACTATAGTATTTCGGAAATCAATCGTGCGGCCTTGACCGTCAGTTAGGCGACCTTCATCCAAGACTTGTAGGAATAAATTGAATATATCCGGGTGTGCCTTCTCAATTTCATCTAAGAGCACCACACTATAAGGTTTGCGTCTAACAGCTTCACTAAGTTGACCTCCGTCTTCATGTCCAACATAGCCTGGTGGAGCACCAATTAATCGTGCGACAGTATGTTTTTCCATATATTCACTCATGTCGATTCGCACCATTGCAGTTTCGTCATCAAACAAGAACTCAGCAAGAGCGCGGGCTAATTCAGTTTTTCCAACGCCAGTGGGTCCCATAAATACAAATGAACCAATTGGTCGATCAGGATCTTGTAATCCACTTCTAGCCCGGCGAACCGCGGCGGCTACAGCGTTGACAGCTTTGTCTTGCCCAACAACACGTTCACCAATACGTTCTTCCATATTGACAAGTTTCTGGCGTTCACCTTCGAGCATTTTTGAAACAGGTATACCCGTCCAAGAGGCCACCACCGATGCAATGTCTTCTTCCGTGACCTCCTCTTTAAGCAGGCGTTTTTTCTTTTCGGATTCTTTTAGTGCAAGCTGCATCTCATCTAGTTTTTTCTCAAGTTCAGGGATGGTTTCATAGCGAATTTGAGCAGCCAGATTTAGATCGCCTTCGCGTTCGGCTTTTTCCTGATTTCGATGAGCCTCTTCAAGTTGGCTATTAATTATACTAGCTGCATTGATTGATGCCTTTTCGTCCTGCCAACTTGCCTTTAATTTGTCTGACTGTTCTTTAAGTTCGGATAGATTTTTTTGTAAATTTGTTAATCGCTCTTGACTAGCATTATCCTTTTCTTTTTCCAATGCGGTGCGCTCTATTTCTAACTGCATCACTTGGCGGTCGAGTTGGTCTATTTCGGTTGGCAAGGAGTCTAATTCCATCCTAAGACGAGAGGCTGCCTCATCAATTAAGTCGATTGCTTTATCAGGTAAAAAGCGATCTGTTATGTAGCGGTCTGACAGAGTTGCTGCAGAAACAAGTGCGGTGTCCTGAATTCGTATGCCGTGATGTACTTCATATCGTTCTTTGAGACCTCGCAAAATGGCAATTGAGGCTTCGACTGCAGGTTCATCAACTGTTACTGGTTGAAATCGTCGCTCAAGTGCGGGGTCTTTTTCAATATACTTACTGTATTCATCGAGTGTGGTAGCCCCGATACAGCGGAGTTCACCTCGTGCTAGTTGTGGTTTCAGCATATTCGCGGCATCAGTTGCACCTTCAGCTGCTCCAGCTCCCACCAAAGTGTGCAATTCATCAATAAATAAAATAATTTGTCCATTGCTTGAGGTGACTTCTTTAATAAATGCTTTTAGACGATCCTCGAATTCACCACGATACTTTGCGCCAGCAATCATTGAACTGAGGTCCATTGCGATTAATGTTTTATTTTTTAGTGACTCAGGTACATCCCCGCTAACTATGCGTCGGGCTAACCCTTCAGCAATTGCTGTTTTACCTACACCAGGCTCGCCAATTAATACTGGGTTATTTTTGGTGCGACGACTTAACACCTGCATGACTCGTCGAATTTCATCATCACGCCCGATGATAGGATCGATCTTTCCTTGGTTAGCTAACTCAGTAAGGTCGTTTCCGTATTTTTCAATAACTTGAAATTTATCTTCGGGGTTGACATCAGTAACTCTTTGTTTGCCGCGTATTTGGCTTAAAGTATTAAGAATAAGATTGCGCGTAATATTATGCTTTTTAAATACACGAGATAGTGCATTGCCAGCTTTTACCAGTAATCCTAAAAGTAGATGTTCCGTGCTTAAAAATTCGTCTTGTATTGCATTTGCCTCTGTTTGTGCTGAATCGAGTGATTGCTTTAGCTCATTACTGTAATAGAGATCCGATGAGCTAATACCTTGTATTTTTGCCAGCTGACTTATTGTTGACTCGATGTCTGCTTGAAAGCTTGTTACGTCTACTCCAGCTCTCTGCAAAAGGGGAGGGATAATCCCGTCTTGTTGCTTGGCCAACGCTAATGTCAAATGCTCACAGTCAACTTGTTGTTGCGAGCTATGATGAGCTATTTCCTGTGCTTCCTGAAGCGCTTCCTGTGATTTAGTTGTGAGTTTGTCTAATCGCATAGTATAAATACTGACATACTTAGTCAGTTGTTATTATTTTCCTTTTATAGCATAAAATAGTGCGATATGGGAAAGGAAAAATAGCCAAATTAGCTATAATAATAAAAACACCGGGCTTTAGGCCCGGTGTTAGTGTCATAAAGTGGTTTTAACTTATAGTTTTATCTACGATCTGTGATTCCACCGGGAATTCCATGCTCCCAAGGTCGTTGTTTATTCCATGGTTGAGCAGATTTGTTTTCAGGGTCTGGACCTATGCAGCCATTGGCCAAACCCAAAAATAAAATGGCCATTAAAAAGGTGAACAAAGAGGCGATTGGATTAATGGTCTTCATGGATAAGAATCAGTTTCGTTCAGAATAAACAGAGTCACCAGTTTGGATTTCACTCTGTTTATAATCAGGCATGATATTTGCAATACTACGATCCTTTTCAACGCTAAGCACACGGAGGCGGCCTATCAGCTTATCGCTACGTCCGACAAGCAACTCTCCATGCTCACGCACTCCCTGGTCTTCGCCAACATCAAGCACGACAAAATCATACTGAGAATCTACTGCAGTTACCTTTCCTGCTAGATCTGGAGGCAAGGCCACCTTTACCGATGTGCCTGTGTATCGTGAAAGTTCGACACTGAGTTTCTCTATTCGGCTAAGTAAAATTGAGTTTTCTGTTATAAAATTGTCTCGTTCTATTTTAACTGGTTCAATTTCAGCCAGACGTTCTTTAATCGAATCGCGAGAGCCGTATTCCATTTCGAACTGACGCCAGCGTTCGCTAGTTTGTCGAGATTCGACTAGTTCTGCTGTGGCTTGATCCAAATCCAACTTGTGCTTATTAGCCCGGTTCGTTTGTTCGACTACCTGTCTTTGCAAACCGCCAATTTGATCACTCATGCGAGATGCTACAGCTTTAGCATCATTAGCTTGTTTTTCAAAATCATCTCTATCCTTTTCTGCTTCTGCTTGTGCTTCTTGAGCAGTAGTTAAATCTGTTGTGGCTTGATCCAAATCAGATTCTAAGTTGCCAATTTTAGTCTGAACATTGGTGTATGAAAAAAAACCTGCAACTCCAACGGCGAGTAATGTAACAATTAATAGTAAACGAACCATGATTTAACCTCTAAAGGAACGCGGAGCCTATCGCTGAGTCAATGCTAAGTCAATGGCCAGATTTATCAAAAAAATCCATTTTTTTTAACAACAATATATCTGTTAACCTCAGGATTGCTGTTTTATATCTCAATTTTTGGATAGAATGTTTTCGAGGTTAAAAAAACAGATATTATCATTAGTTATTGCCCGATTTTGGGCTGATGAAGATTATTACGAAGAATCATTACAGGAGGTCCGCGTTGCTCCCAGATTTTCATAAGAAAGTCTGGTATATGGATAGCTTTATTTGGCCCGTATGCGTAGTTGCCGAGAGCTAAGTCGATATCACCGTCTCCATCAATGTCTCCTGCATCCATTGTAAGCCATCGGCCGCTAATGCAGGTTCGAAAAGTGTTTGCTTTAAATTGTCCGTTTTCATTTCGAAAGTACACAAAGCTTTCCCTGGGTGAAGTTTTATAGTTGGGAAAGTATGATATAGCTGCAATGTCGGTGTCCCCATCATTATCATAGTCTCGAGCCAAAGCTCGGAAAGCTCCGTTTAGAGGGATGGAAAGCACTTGATTGAATTTGATGCCTCCTTGGTTTAGGTACACCCGAATTCCATGGTAAGACTTTGGAGGGGAAGGATATTCCCCATTGTCACCGCTCGTAACAACAAAGTCGGGCTGGCCATCTTTATTGAAGTCAGTTAATTCGAATGACGAGTGCCCCATGAGTGGGTGCCCCTGAAAAATCAGTCTAGGTTCAAATGTTCCCTTTCCGTCGTTCAGAAATATATACATAGCTTCCAGCTCCTGCGCGATTAGCGCGGCGATATCTGGAGTTCCGTCACCATTGAAATCGTGAATTGCTGTACTTAAAGTGCCAGATCGAGGGAGGATGACGTGTTCCTTTAATTCTCCACCATTTATTTTTTCAAACCAGGACAAACGACCGATGTTGTTTCCGTACATGCTAACTATTAGATCCTTTCGTCCATCTCCGTTTATGTCAGCAATATTGGTATGTGTAGGTCGAGGAATTTTAGACAGTAGTGTTTCACTTTTAACCAAACGCCCATTCTCTTTTTTGACAAGTGATAGTTCACCTCTTGGAATGTCGGAAGGAGAAAACGTTCCAATCATTGTTAAAAAGAATTCCTCTCCATCTTCTTCAAATCCGACCGGCACATTATCAACCTTTAACGATTCCACCCACTTGCCATTCGAGTCAATCACATCGAGATACTGGTTTAGTCCATCAGAGTGAAAAACTTGTCGTCTTTTTTCATCAATCCGAACCATATTAACTGCCCCAACATTTCGGCGGAATCGACTTGCTTGGGCTGAAAATTGTTGAAGATTCAATTCAATTTTTGCCAATGGTTTTTGAGCCACTGGAAGGTTGGGTGCTTTGTTTTTATAATATTCAACGATAGCCTGATAATCGATTCCAAGAATAGTGGGTTCTTTTGGGAAACGCCCACTTTTCCAAAGTGCCTCTGATTCAGGATGACGGTTAACACTTTCCGGGGAAAGTCCCATACGGATAGCCATTCTAGGTAAGACTTGGTTTATCCATGTAGCCTTATCCAGTAGTTTGGGCTCTGGGAATAGGTGGCAAGTTGCACAATGTTGTCTTGCCAGTGCCTCTGCTTTGGCAAGGGTTACAGTTTGGTCCATGCCATGAACTGTCATGAAGCCTAGCCATAGGAGGAAGGCATTGAATGTGAATAGCAAAGAGGACCTTACGAACACGGGCTTATTAAGCCTGTTTGAATAGGTGGGTAGCAAGTGCCGTTTTCATTAAAACTGTCTTTATTGGTAATGTATATTTCAAAAATATTGTGATTTAATGAATTTTTAATTTTTATTTTATAATTTTAACATCAATTTTTATAATATTAAGCATTAACTTCTTGCATAAATATTGGTGATAAATAATTTCCTTCGTAACCGCGACGATGAAAAGTGTTTTTAAAAGTAAGAATGAAAGTGGCTTTA
>JAYZHR010000253.1:0-11186 GCA_036166355.1 Verrucomicrobiota bacterium
CGTACACCTTGGCCATCAGAAAGTATTAAAACAAACTATGCTTAACGCTTCTCAGAATGAGTCAATACCAGTTGCTGTTACTTTTGATCAACATCCTACAAATATTATTTCGCCTGAAAAAGCTCCAGCTCTAATACAGTCTCAGGCTCAAAGAATTCGGACAATAGAGTCACTCGGCATAGAAGCAACACTAGTAATTAAATTCAATAAAGAGTTCAGCCTAAAAAAAGGTGAAATCTTCATTAAAGAACTTGCAGAAGGATTTGGTTCAATACATAGCGTCTGCGTAGGGAATAATTTTATGTTCGGGCACAATAGAGATGGTGATATTGCACTATTAGAGAAACTTGGTAAATCGATGGGTTTTCTCGCACATGGTATTCAAGCGGTGAGTCTTAATGAACAAATAATAAGTAGTACTAGAATTCGGAATAGCCTAAGGAAAGGGAGTCTCCATGATGTCAATAAAATGCTGGGCCGTAAATTCTCAATTGAAGGAACTATTATAAGAGGTGACGGTAAAGGTCGTAAGATTGGTTACCCAACTGCAAATCTTGATACGACAGATATAGTTTTACCTCCAAATGGTGTATATGCAGCAAACGCTAAACTTAACGAAAAAATTTATCGTTCCGTGCTTAACATTGGTATCCGCCCAACTATAATTCGACCTGAGCCTTCAATACAAGTTGAAGCCCACTTGCTTGACTTCAATGAAAATATTTACGGCAAAATCATTGAAATTGAGTTTGTTGACCAGCTTAGAGACGAGATAGCATTTGCGTCCACCGAAGAATTAAAAAAACAAATTTCCAGAGATATTAATAAAGCCAAAATATTATTTTAAATAAATTAATTTGAATAATTTGTACCCATGAATGCAGGAATTACAGCTATCAATGAAGAAGTTAAAAACGCAAGCGCGTTCGTTCAGCCACTTTTAGGGGAAATGAGCAAAGTCGTTATAGGACAAAAAACACTCGTTGAACGTCTAATCATCGGCCTACTCGCCAATGGTCATGTCCTACTTGAAGGAGTACCTGGTTTAGCTAAAACCCTCTCAATAAAATCATTAGCTCAATGCATGGATGCAAATTTTTCCAGACTTCAATTTACACCCGACATGCTTCCTGCTGATGTTATCGGCACTCAAATATACAACCCACAGTCCGGCGAATTTAGCACACGGCAAGGACCTGTGTTTGCTAACCTAGTATTAGCTGATGAAATCAACAGAGCTCCAGCAAAAGTGCAGAGCGCACTACTAGAGGCAATGCAGGAAAGGCAAGTTACTATCGGTGAAAAGACTTATAAACTACCTGAACCATTTCTAGTATTAGCAACACAAAACCCAATTGATCAAGAGGGCACATACCCTCTACCTGAAGCACAGGTAGACCGCTTCATGCTCAAGGTGAAAATCATCCATCCAGAACGTAACGAAGAAAGACAAATCCTCGATCTCATGAGCCGCACGAACGCCGCACCAGAAACTCAACAAGTTATATCAATGGACGACATTAAAAAGGCTCGAGAGATCATTAATAACATTTACATCGACGATAAGGTAAAAGACTACATTGTTGACATGGTCTGTTGTACCAGAGAACCATCTCAATATGAAATCGATATTGCAGACTTTATTCAGCTTGGAGCCTCTCCTCGAGCAACAGTGGCACTTACTCTAACAGCCAAATCCCATGCATTTCTTCGAGGGAGAGGATTTGTGACACCACAAGATGTAAAAAGTGTTGCACTGGATGTCTTACGCCATCGAGTATCAGTTACGTTCGAAGCAGAAGCAGAAGAAAAGTCACCAGAAACTATAATACAAAAAATACTCGATGAACTTCCTGTCCCCTAATAACAACTAAACAGCTCGCTTAACTTCAAATACACCTTCCTCACCAGATTTAGCTATTGCTTGGTGGGAAAGCATTAAACCATTCCTAGACAGACATACTTTTAAAGTATCTAAAGTGTGACGATAGGAATAAAAAAGCCTAAGCGATTGCCCAGGCTTAAACGCGATAATTTCTCCCATAACTTGAATCGATTGAGTATGAGTAAAGTTAAAATCAGCCACAATACGAAGTAAACCACCTACCTCTTCAATTCCAAAACTCAAATTCCCAGAATCCATTCGTATACCAAGCCCAACCAAAAAAGAAAGCAACCAATCTCTTGTTTCCATATTGTCATATTGTGGCAAAACACTTTCTACTCCAAGTCGGTAGCTATCGCCATGAACTAGGTTAACGCTCATTAATAAACTATCACCTTCTCTAACCATTTCAAAAATTTTAGGTAAAATAACATCCGGATCTAAATTTGGGATCATTCCAAAAAAAGTAAATATTCGTTTATGATTAAAAGGCAGTAGTCCTTCCAATAACTCATTCATATCATCTGAATTAGTTAAATCACAAACCAGAGGATAAATGTTATTATGATTTAATATTTTACTCACTTCCTGGCGAGCAACTAAAGTCATTGCTAGACTAACGTCACTTGGCACATAGCGTAACAAACTGGTTTTGGATTTAAGCTTATCTAAACATCTCGCATCTTTCTGACCTCCCCCACATCCTAGCCCAATCAATGCTATTTCACTGTTACTCAATGTATGAAATGAAGCATCAAGCACATCATTATAAACACGGGCAACATCCGAATCTATTCTCGAAGGCGAATAAACTCGATGCACTTCAAGCCACTTTTGAGTCTGATAAACACTGTCATATAAAAATTTTGGTGGCACACAACTATTCCGAAGGGACTCAATCAATTCTTGCAGGACGGCACCAGGAAACTGGCTTGGATGAATAGTTACTTTCGCTGAAATTAAACCCTTAAAACTCACTATATTAGTAATCAAATACGTTTTTTAATCTGCTTCAAGCGATCATATTCTGGACGTTTTTTATAATAATCATCCAGCGGAAAACATCCGCTTATAAGGCCATTTCGAGGCCCTGTGGTACAATCACTAAAAGTTCGGCAAATATTTCTAGAGTTCAATTGCCCTTTGCTCATCGCATCCTGCAATATGTTCGGATAGCTTAACACCATACGGCCTAAGCCAATAACATCAACCCAACCTTCACGAATTAAATACTGTGTCACATGTGGTAGAAAATCCTGTAGATAACTATAAGCACAACCTGCAATCGCAATATCAGCTGGAGCCTTCTGCCGAATTTGATGAACAACTTGAATTTGTCGAGCAACATCAATAAGCGGATCATATTCTGGCTGGTAACCATCCGAAGGAGGATATGCGGCCGGACGTTGAATATGTGGATTATAATATGGCGAACCAGCGCTAAGACTGACCAACTTGACACCTAGATTACTACAAAGTGAAATAAATTCATGCGTTTCGGTTAGATCGTATTCGAGTGGATTATTTGGATTAATTCCAAATCCGTATTGATATGGCAGACAATGGGAGAATTCCTCTGGAATACCAGACCCTAATTTTCCCGGTTGAGTTTTTTCTGGGTCAGGCCTAAATGGCACTGAATCGAAAGCACTTAACCGAACAATGATATCAATATTATTATCATCAGCACGAATTCCATTAATTATTTCACGAAGAATTCTAGTACGATTTTCAAATGATCCACCATAACGACCAGGACGAGTATGCGCCCCAAGGAATTCATGCAATAGGTAACCATGACAATGCTTTATGTCTACAAAGTCTGCACCAATTTCATTGGCAATCCTTGCTGCACGAATATAAGATAGTATCAATTCATCAATTTCATTATCCGCCCATACTTGGTTGTCACTGGTAATCTCAAATTTTGCATCCAAAATCGGATGACGATAAGCCACACGAGGTTCAAACCGTGATTTTTCATTGGGCCTACAAAATCGCCCTGAATGTGTAAGTTGCAAACCAATCACTAAATCCTCTGTGGTGGCATATCTTTCAGTATGAGCTTGTGACAAAATCTCAATCAATTCTGCAATGCTCGACTTATTCTCATCAGAAATAATCAGCTGATTTGGATTAGCTCTCCCATCTGGCCGAACGGCCATTGCCTCACCTCCAAGAATCAATTTGGCACCACTTTCACCAAAGCGATGCCATCTCCTTTTCATTTCCTCTGTAATACCCCCTTTTATCGTACCATCCCAACCTTCCATCGGATGAATGGCAATCCGATTACCGGCGGTCTTATTATTCAATTTAATACAATCTAACGGCCTAGACAAAGGGGAGTCTAATGGAGATAAGATCAAATCGTCACATGGTAATTTAATACCCAAATAAGAAATATAATCCCTAAATTCATCTGGAGTTTTAAACTTGGGTAGTCGTTTGAATTTGGACTTCTCGGACATCGAAATAAATTAGTAATCAAAAAAAGCCAAATAGCATTCACCACGAACTTCACGTAACAACATCAAAGCAAGCTCTCGGGCATGATAATCTCCCCACATTGAGCTCTCACCACAGGGAATTTTTTTTCCTCTTGGAATATAATCCCAACCATTAGGGCGATGATAAATCGAATGCAGTATCAAACCCTGATGTTTAGTACTTGTAGAAAGATATGGTTCACTAAACAACGTTTCAGCTACTGTTAACCCTGCTTGACGATATTTTGAGCCGACAGCTTTTTCCCCAGAATTAACGAGGTAGTTGCCCAAGCGAATCAAACCCTGTGCAGCTATAGTAGCTGCCGAGGAATCAAATGGTTCAAAATTATTATTTGGATTTGAACGCCCGGCGAGATAATCACCCATGCAATGGATGTTAGCAGCTCCAGTATCCCAAACAGGAATCCCATCCATACAACTATTCTTTATATAGAAATCGGCAGTTGCCCTAGCCGCCTTAAGCAGCACAGCATTGATTTTTTTTCTACCGCCAAGACGCTTAAGCTCTGCATCCTTAAGCGTCATAAAAAACTCTAGTTGTTCTGAAAAACCGCAAATTGCCCAAGCAAGACCACGAGTCCATGTGCTAAAAGGTGAATATCCCTGCTGAGAATTCGAACAACGATAACTACCATCGTTTAAATTAAAAATACTCTCATGAGCAGTCCGTCCAAGAGTATCATAATGATCTCTATCTTCACCATAATAGACGCAATAGTCTGCAGTCACTTGGGCATGATGAACTAATCGATCAAGCAGAGAAATCTTCCTGTCTTTTTCCCCCATCAACGAATGGCCAAGTTGATACCCTAAAGCAAGCACACGTAAAGTGCGTATTGTATCTATAAATAATGAGTGAGGTCCGTTGAACGAATAAATATAACCACCATCAGGAATTGAAGTCCAACGCGAAGCCTGTACCGCCCCTGAAACTTTAAGAGCTAATTCGTAGAAATCCATTTCACGCGAATCATACGCAATCTTTCCTTCGCGCATGAGTCGTCGCAAATTCCCGTAAGTTGAAACATTATTGAATCCGTGATCGTGCACGCCAATATGTGAAACATGAGAGGCCATATTTTTCAGCGTGCCTTTTCGACCTATTTTCAAAAAGCGATCATCTCCCGTAGCATCAAATTGCAAGATAGCAGAACCAAACTGAAACCCTTGAGTCCACTCAGTCCAACCTCTTGTTGTGTATTGCCCTTTCTCAGTAAAAACCGGAGTGCCTTTTGAAGTTCTCCAATTTTTCTCTATGGATAAAATTTTCTGGCCAGAGAATTTAAATAAACGCTCCAATTTAGGAAGGAGCTTCTTTGCTGTCAGTTTCCGGTTTATTTTTATCGCCATTTTAAATTTGTCGGACCGTAAAACCACCGTCGACATTAAACACATCTCCAGTCGTAAACGGAAAATAATCATTAGCCAAAGCAACCACTGCCTTTCCAACATCACTTGGTTCGCCCCAACGTCGAATAGGAGTCAGCCCATCACTAATCATTTTGTCATACTTTGACTTAACTGGATCAGTCATGTCAGAAGTAATTACACCAGGGCAAACTTCGTACACATTGATAGCAGAATCTGCCAATCGAGCAGCAAACAATTTCGTAACCATCCTTAAGCCAGCTTTTGCGACACAGTAATCACCTCTATTGCTAGATACAGTATGAGAACTAATAGATGATATATTTATAATTTTACCTCGCCTAGAATCATCCTCCTTATACTGCTCAATCATCCAGCCACCAGCAAGTTGACTAAGAAAAAACGGCCCTTTTAAATTAATAGCCATGAGGGCATCCCAATTTTCCTCAGAAGCATCTAGGATATCTGACCGACCAATAGAAGTGATGCCAGCGTTATTGACTAACAAATCAAGTCTACCAAACTGAATTTGAACAAAAGAAATCAACTGGTCTCGATCTGCTGCCTGACCAACATTACCCCTGCAAATTTCGGCGCGAATCTTATGCCCAGCTGCCTTGGCACACTCAATAGATGTCTTTGCTGTATCTTCAGCTGCCGCTTGGTTGTTGGCATAGTTAACAACTAAATCCCAACCCATCGCAGCTAAATCAAGAGCAATCCCACGGCCTATACCGCGCGATCCTCCAGTAATAAGAGCTACCCGATTCATGCGGGCCAAAGAGTAAGTAACTAGATGCACATTGAACATTCAAAACCTACTTTCATCAATTTATTATCAAAATCATAAGTCAACTTTCAGTTGAAGCGTCAGGAGTTGGGATTATACTGTTCCACCCGAACGGCTTAGTAAGCCGTTAAAAGATTTGCAACCTGAACGTCTATGGTTTTTGGCAGCCGTAATTATTTACGGTATTGGCCTATTATATTCTATTTTTGTTTGGCGTCGAGGCTTTCAAAAAAACAATTGGACATCATATATACTGGTTTCCATTGCATTTATAGCTCACACACTAGCATTAACCCATCGAGGCTTTTCCCTAAAACAATGCCCAGTTAATAATCTTTATGAGGCTACAACATTTATTCTTTGGACTATTTCACTTGGCAGCCTCATTTTCGGAATTTGGCCTCGACTCCGATTTATTGGAGTATTTACAGCACCACTATTATTTTGTGTTGGTGTATTTGCAATGATGCCGGGACTTGATCCAGAGTACGGTGATCAACCTAATTTCATTAACGGCTGGTCTAGTTTACACGCTGCACTAATTATGCTCGGCTATGGAGCATTTGGGCTAAGCGCTATAACAGGAAGTATGTTCCTTACACAAGAGCGCAATATAAAACTTCATCGTGCAAGCGCACTATTCTCCATGCTTCCTTCGATTCAAAGACTGGAAAAACTAATCACTCGATCTCTTGTGGCTGGATTAATTCTACTTACCTCTGGACTTTTTATAGGCGGAGTTTTTCTAGATCTACCAGATGGCATATCATTTTGGAATGACTCCAAAGTAATTTGGTCCTTACTTGTATGGACTTTTTATACCGGGTTATTAATCGCTCATATTAAATTAGATCAGCGTGGAAGACGCTATGCTTGGCTGGCAATTTTCGCCTTCTTTTTTGTCATATTTACTTTTTGGGGAACAAACTTATTATCCTCGATCCACAATCCTAAATCCTAAATCGTGCCCATTATTGTCATAGGTTTGAGCCATCATTCCTCGCCTGTCGAGTTGCGGGAACGATTCGCATTTACCGAAGCACAAATCATTGAAGCACTCTATCAAATTAAAAATGAAGGGATCGCCGACGAAGCAACGATTCTTTCCACATGCAATCGCGTAGAAATTTACGCTGTTTCAGATAATAGTGATAAGCAGGATTTCTACCAGAAAATGACCCAATTTCTATGTAAATTTCATAATGTCAGCGATCAACCCGCGGAAGCGCTGTATTCATTCTACGATTCACACAGCATTGAACACCTTTTCCGCGTATCGTGTGGAATAGATTCAATGGTTTTGGGCGAAACTGAAATATTAGGACAACTTAAGCAGAGTTATCAGCTTGCTCTGACCCAAAAAGCAACCGGTCCCAAATTAAATAGAATATTTCAAAAGGCTTTCAATGTAGCAAAGTTGATTCGCACAAAGACTCAAATTCAGCGCGGAAGTATTTCTATCAGTTCGGTTGCAGTTGAACTTGCAGAATCAATTTTTGATTCCCTCAAATCACAAAAAGTCTTGGTAATAGGCGCAGGTGATACTAGTGAAAAAGCTGCTAGAGCCTTAAAAAGTCGCGGCGCAAGTAGTATCTTGGTCTCAAATCGTTCATACGAAAAAGCGATGTCCTTAGCCAAAGAACTTGATGGAAAAGCCGTTCATTTTGACACTTGGGAGCAGGAATTTATGGCAATTGATATCATTATAAGCAGCACATCAGCTCCACATTATATCCTCAATAAAGATAAGCTCGAAGCAATGCTTAAGCAGCGTGGCAATCGACCATTGCTAATAGTAGATATCGCCGTACCACGCGATATAGATCCTGACTGTAATCAAGTTGAAAATGTATACGTCTATAATATAGACGACTTACAAACCATCGCCAGACAATATCTAAATCAACGTAAATCTGATCTAGCTAATTGCGAAAAATTGATTACTAAAAAAAGAGATGAGCTCTTAAAGGACTTAAATCCCCACAAAGAAAAAACTTCATTCAATCTAAGCGAGCAGCGTACAACTACCGAAATATAATTCTTCTCCATTTTGTTAGACACCAATAACATTGTAATTGCAACTAGAGGAAGTGCCCTTGCACTTGCGCAGGCAAATACGATTTTCAACCAATGCCGAAAAGCATTTCCTAAGTTGAACTTCGAAATAAAAATTATAAAAACTACCGGGGACAAACTGCAGTCACAGAACCCCAAACCTGACCAATCACTCCCCAAAGGATTATTTACCAAAGAACTGGAAGTAGCCCTAATTAAACAAAAAGCTGACATGGCTATACACAGTCTAAAAGACTTACCGACAGAATTGCCGTCTGGACTAATTCTAGGTGCAATAGCTAAACGCGAAGATCCTAGGGAAGTAATAGTCTATCGAGACCAAGAACACTTCGAAAAAATTAGCTTTTCAAATAATGTCTGCGAAAACGAAACCAGTAACACACCGTACAAATGTTTTGCCCCAGGACTAAATATTCAGGATTTACCAAATAAGCTTACTGTGGCTACTAGCAGCCCACGTCGCAAATCACAACTACTTCGACTCAGACCTGACTGGGATATAATTCAAATCCGAGGCAACGTCCCCACGCGACTTGAAAAACTCGCTACAAAAACTAAGTTTGATGCGACTATCCTAGCCTATGCTGGACTTCGCCGATTAGATTTCGAAATTGACAAGGACGGCATACTGCATGGCGATGCAGTCCCAGATGGTATTAATGCAACAATAATCGAAACAAGCGATATGCTCCCGTGTGTTGGACAAGGCGCAATTGGGATAGAAATTCGGGAAAACGATGAGAGGCTATCCAAACTTTGCCAGCGTTTAAATCACTACAGTACTCAAGTATGCACCGAAGCTGAACGTGCATTTCTAAGCGCAATGGGAGGAGGCTGCCAGTCACCAGTTGCTGCTCACGCCGTAATACATAACGACATTATCCAAATGCCTGGTATGTCTTTTGGAAATGGGAATTCGTTCAGTGAAAGCAAGGTAAGTGGCAATGCCAATGACGCTAAATCACTTGGGAGTAAACTGGCAAAACAGATTAAAGCCGGACTTTAATATTAAGGCTGTTTAACCAAGATTGTTGTATCTAACTCTGATACAGACAAAATTTGATTCAAACCATCTGGCCAAACCACAGTCAACTCCACCTGATTCGCATCCATTCCCAAGCCAAATGTGGCAATCGTCTCCGACTGTGACATATAACTTCGTGTTGGTGAAACTAATCGCCACTGGGTCATATCACCATACGTAAGTTTAACGAGCGAACCCACCCCATCACGATTAGCCGAATTACCAACTAATTTCACTCGCAGCCAATGGTTTTTAAGCATTTGATCATTCCGAAGTAAAAGGGGTTTACCATGAAGTTGAGTAAATACGACATCAAGATCACCATCACCGTCTATATCGGCAAATGCCGAACCGCGACCAACGATCGGCTTGAATAAATCTACACCTGCTTTATTACCATTAACTTTCGCAAAACCACCTTTAGCTGGGGTTCCGCCACAATTCCAAAACAATTGAGCAGGTTGGGCATAAGACTGACTCTTTTGTACTTTTGTAATCTCTTCTTCCAGATGACCATTTGATGTCAACAAATCTTGCCAACCATCAAGATCGTAATCAAAGAAGAACAAACCGAACTTAAGTAACAAACGACTGTCCGGGCCAACTCCTTCGGTAATTGCATTATCAGTGAACAGTAATTGATTATTTGGAGCTGAAACATAGAGGGCTATCATCTCATTGGCAAAATTACCTATACCTATACCTAGAGCATCATCATTACGAAAACGGGCTGTATCTATACCCATTGCACCTCGAACTTTACCGTTATTATCAAATCCTATACCGCTTATTCCTCCCATTTCAGTAAACGTTCCATCCTTTTTGTTTTTAAATACAAAATTATGCACAGTATCATTGGCAACCACAAAATCTATCCATCCATCTTCGTCCAAATCAACAGGTGATACTCCAAGTGACTTAGCCATTGGTACTTTCGTGGCACTAGAACGAATCTGAATACCAGCAGATTCAGAGATATCAGTAAACTTCCCGTCGCCATCATTTCGGAACAAAGAAGGAAAAGTCCCTTGAAAATTCGTTGGTGGCCCATAAGCACGGCCAACCCCAACTAAAGTGTAGTTCACTTCAAAATCAATCTGTCGCGACCAGCGAACATAATTGCAAACAAACAAGTCCAAATCACCATCATTATCAATATCGGCAAAAGCAGCACTTGTGCCCCACTCATTTTCACCCCCTGCTACCCCTGCCTGCTTCGTCGTATCAATAAATTTCCCTTCACCAAGATTTCTAAAAAGACGATTGCTGCCAACTGCAGTACAATAGACATCAGGCAAACCATCGTTGTCGTAATCACCAATCGCAACACCCATTCCATAGAACGCCACATTTAAACCCGAGTCAGCGGTCACATCTTCAAAGACTCCATTTCCATCGTTACGATAAAGCACCGCCGTAGTTGGTTTCAGCCCTGGTTCTTTCTTGATATCCCAAGGCCACCAAGTGCCATTGGTAAAAAGTAAATCTTGGTCACCATCCATATCAAAATCAAAAAACGCGACACCGCTTCCC
>JAYZHR010000254.1:0-10328 GCA_036166355.1 Verrucomicrobiota bacterium
ACAACAATTTCACCTCCCTCGTCACCTCCCTCAGGACCTAAATCAATAATCCAATCAGCAGCAGCTATAAGATCAAGATTATGCTCTATTACTAATACCGTATGACCAGCATCCACCAAGCGTTGAATAACCTCAATCAACCTTCGGATGTCTGACATATGCAAACCAATGGTTGGCTCCTCTAGGACAAATAGATTTTTTTTTGTTCCACCTTTAAGATGATTGCTATCACTTAACCCACTCAATAAATATGAAACTAATCTAACACGTTGAGCCTCACCTCCGCTAAGTGTGGGACTATTTTGACCTAGTTTTATATACCCTAAACCAGTATCACACAGTGCTTTAAGAGATTGATGTATTTTTGGAATTGCTTCAAAGAAATTTGCCGCCTCACTAACACTTAAATCAAGCACCTCTGCAATAGTTTTACCGTTATACAAAATATCTAACACCTCAGGACTAAAACGATTACCCTGACAAATATCACAAGTCATAAATGCCGGAGGTAAAAAGTTCATCTCAAGTTTCACTTTACCAACTCCCTTACATTCAGGGCAACGCCCCTGAGAACTATTGAACGAGAAACGAGCTGGGCTAAATCCTCTCATTCTTGCCTCCGGCACCTTTGAAAATAGCAGGCGAATCGTATCAAAGAATCCAACATAAGTAGCAGGAATAGATCGCGGTGTTCGCCCAATTGGAGATTGATCAACCTCATGTACAGCTCTTATTTGCCCGGAACCGTCAATTAATTTATCACTTTGCTTTGATTTGATAGCCTTTTTTAATTCCGGCAAAATGCATTCTCGTACCATTGTACTTTTACCTGAGCCACTGACTCCAGTAACAGCAACGAACCGACCAATCGGAATTGCTACTGAAATATTCTTGAGATTATTTTTACATAAATTTTTGAAAATCAGCGAGGGCGTCTTTTTTTTAACTCTTCCATTAACAAAAGGAAGATTAGTCGGACGGGATTTGCTTAATAAGCGTTGACCATTAAGTTGTCGTTTGAGCTCAATAGCCGTCATCGAAAACTTATTTTTTAAGATTTGCTTTAATGTCCCACTGGCAACAACTTCACCTCCCTCAACTCCAGCACCTGGCCCTAGATCGATTATATAATCTGCTCGAGATATAGTGTCCTCATCATGCTCCACTATCACAACAGAGTTACCTCTAGATTTAAGCTTCTGTAGTGTATCAAGAAGTTGATTATTATCACGCGCATGAAGACCAATGGTTGGTTCATCTAACACATAAAGCACTCCACTTAAATTTGAACCAAGCTGTGCAGCCAAACGAATGCGTTGCGCTTCACCTCCACTTAGTGTCGTTACTGATCGGCCAAGCTGTAAATAACCTAAGCCAACCTCTTTTAAAAAATTCAGACGTGATACAATTTCTGGCAGGATATCTTGGGAAATCTCAAAATCTCGCCCGCTACACTCAAGTTTAGTAAATAGTGAATTAGCCAAAGAAACAGTAGTTTGTGCGAAGACATCTATAGTCGGCTCAGAATCAAACTGAAGCTTGGCAGGAACTGATAAAGGCAACCGGACAGAACTAGAAAGAGGATTAAGTCTAGAACCTTTACAGTCAGGGCATATTTCTCGGCAATCCGACGACCATTTATACCATGTTTCCTCAACTAGCTCTTGCACCCCTCCACGATCAATATCAGGCATATCGAATATTTCCCCAAAGCCCCTACAGGTAGAACACCATCCACGCGGAGAATTGTAACTAAAATCCTTTGGATCAAGTGGTGCAAAAGAAGAACCACAGCCACTGCAAACATTGCTGATAGCATGAACTGTCTCATACCCAAATTCATCGACTGCAAATATCGTACCTTGACCATGAACTAGCGCTTCATTAATTAATGAATCATTTTTTTTGTTTCTGTTGGACTTAATTTCACCAATTACAACTTCGACATCGTGCTCCTTAAATCGATCAAGCTTCACAGGCTTATCTGTAGAGAAATAAACACCGTCTGCACGAACCTGTTGATAACCATGCCGATTAGCCCACTCGCCAATATCAGTGTGGAAGCCTTTTCGATTACGTATACGAGGTGCAAGTAGCTTCAATTTACCTCGCTCCTTGAAACATTGCCTTAAAGTTGCGGCAAGCGAGTCGAGTGTTTGAGTCTGAACGGGTAATTGGCAAGAAGGACAGTGAACCACTCCGAGTTTTGCAAAAAGCAGCCTAATAAAATGATGGATCTCAGTAACAGTAGAAACCGTGCTTTTTCCACCTCCTCGTGAAATACGCTGTTCTATGCTAACAGTCGGCGGAAGTCCATGCACAGCATCAACATCGGGACGAGGCATATTCTCAACGAATTGCCGAGCATAAGCGTTAAGCGAATCAAGAAAACGACGCTGGCCTTCAGAAAAAAGAATATCGAATGCTAATGTGCTCTTACCTGAACCACTAACCCCTGTAACTACAACCAGTTTGTCACGAGGAATATTTACGGAAATATTACATAAATTGTGCTCGCGAGCACCCTCAACACGAATCCAATTGGAATCATCATCCGATTTTCTCCGTGAAGACACAATTCACATTCGTTCTGTGGTCTCAAGCCCTAGAGTTTCCAATCCAGTTTTAAGTACTTTACCAGAGAGATCGCAAAGGGCTAAACGCTGATTTCGAACCTCTCCTTCTGCTTGAAGCACCGGACAATTCTCATAAAAAGAAGCATAATGGCCAGCTAACTCATACAAATAATTGCAAAGAAAATTTGGCCGGCACTCTTCTATTACTTGTTCAAGAACTAGTCCAAAATGCAGCAAATGCTTGGCCAATGTTAGTTCTTCTGCCTTATCAAGAGCAAAAAATTCAGGCTGCTCAATAGTCTCACTCTCTAGCTTTCGAAGAATACTACATATTCGAGTATAAGCATATAGTAAATAAGGGGCAGTATTTCCTACAAGCGCAAGCATATTGTCCCAACTAAAAACATAATCACTCTGCCGGTTTCCCGAAAGGTCGGCATACTTGATCGCACCAATCCCTATAACTCGTGCAATTTCACGCCGCTCTTCTTCTGGCATATCAGGACTTTTCTCAGAAACTACCTCAAAGGCACGCTTCTCAGCTTCATTAAGTAAATAATTTAAACGTATTATATCACCACTTCGAGTTTTGAAAGGCTTTCCATCCTCACCGAGAATAGCGCCAAACCATACATGGTTTAACTTAATTGTATGATCTGGTTTCCAACGTGTATACAGCTCAAATAACTGTTGAAAATGAAGTTGCTGCCGGCCGTCTGTAATGTAAATAACTTCATTTGGCTTCCAGCTATTTTGGCGATACTCCAAAGTGGCAAGATCCGTTGTAGTATAATTCGCAGCTCCATCACTTTTTTGAACCATAGCCGGATGTTTTTTTAATGCTTTCTGATCATTAAAATAGACGATTTTTGCCCCTTCACTTTCCTCAGCTATACCTCGCTGGGTTAAATCATCCACAATTCCTTTTAGTCGATCATTATAAAAGCTTTCACCCAGTGTCTCATCAAAATCGACTTTCAGACGATTGTATATTTCATCAAACTGGTGACGCGATAAATCAATCATCTCCTTCCAAATTCGAAGGTTTTCCTCATCTCCATCTTGCAGCTTTACCAACTCATGCCGCACTCGCTCAAGAACTGTTTGATCATTATCGCAAGCAACGTTTACTAGTTTATAAAGTCGCTCCATTTCACCTAAGGCATCAATAGAAAGAGCATTTTTATCAAGGTTCTCCTTCCACCCAACTAGTAATTTGCCAAATTGGGTCCCCCAATCTCCGATGTGGTTATCAGTAATTACCTTATGACCCAAAATGCGGAAAGCCTTGGCTAATGAGTAACCAAGTATCGTAGAACGAATGTGTCCAACATGCATTGGCTTAGCAACATTTGGAGAAGAATAGTCGATTACTATAGTGCGAGGCTTATCAGCAATACGAAAAAATAAGTGATCTCCATTAAAAGCACTAATAAGCACATCGGATATAGCTTCAATTTTAACTCGAAAATTCAGAAAACCAGGACCAGCTACTTCCACTAGATCACAATAATCATCTACATCAAGTTTAGCCAAAACATCTTTGGCAAAATCACGAGGATCAATACCATTTCGTTTAGCCAAACCAATAAGTGCATTAGCTTGGTAATCACCGAATTTAGGATCAGGGCAAGGTCGAACTAAAACAACCGAAATATCTGCGTCTGGCATCAACGAAAGAACCGCCTTTTGTAGCCGTTCCTGTAAGTTCAATTGGATCACGATATTATACTTTGCAAACAGATTGACCGAAGAAAAGAATAGCTTTTTGAATCAGCCTTCCTGTGAACTACGAATAATCTGATACATCTCAGCAGCGTCTTCAGCATCCTCTAGCGATTTTCGAAATTCCTTTTTATGAAGCACCTTGGCTATTTTAGCCAAAGTATGCAAATGCTTCTGGAACTGACCTTGAGGCACAAGAAAAAGCATAACAAGTGTAACTGGCTGATTATCGAGCGCATCAAAATTAACGCCACTCTTACTGCGGCCAAAAGCCCCAGTAACCTCGTCGATTAAATCTGTGGAAGCATGTGGAATACCAATACCGAAACCAATTCCAGTACTCATTGATGTTTCACGCTTTTTTACAACAGACAAAACAGCATCACGATGCTCTGATTTCACATGCCCATTATCCACTAACAAATCAATTAATTCTTCGATAGCCTCCCAACGGTCTGTAGCCTTAAGTTCAGTTACAACTTGTTCTTTGGTAAGTAAATCAGCTAGCTCCATTATAACAATAATCCAGAACAGAATCTGGTTGGGATTAACTACTCGCTTTAGCTCAAACACACAAGCGTGAACTTCGTTGCCAAACCGTAAATCTGCCTACAAAATCCTTGCGTACGTATTTTATTGAAACGAGAATCAAGAATGAAACATCATTATTTAGTTAATGTCTCATTAGTTTCATAATATTATGAGTGAAAGAGAAATAATCTGTTCTAAAATTAAGGACGAAGGATTACTAGCAATTGTTCGAGTACCCCGAGCAGAGTTAGCGCTTCCTATCGCAAAAGCCCTAGTCTCAGGGGGAATCAGAGCTGTTGAATTGACCATGACCATACCAAATGCACTCGATGCAATCCGGGCCATTGATCGAGAATTAGGCGATGAAGTCCTCCTAGGCGTGGGAACGGTAATAGACGATGATACCTGTAAAGCTGCAATCAACGCAGGTGCTAAATATATAATTAGCCCAATAACTAAAACTTCACTTATAGAAAATGCTCACGCAATGGACCGACCTGTTATGCTCGGTGCATATACCCCTTCTGAAGCACAAGCAGCCCATGAAGCTGGATCAGATTTTATAAAAATTTTTCCCGCTGACTCACTAGGGCCGAGTTATATAAAGGCATTACTCGCACCATTACCACATTTAAAAATAATTCCAACCGGTGGTGTTAATCTTGATACAATGGAATCTTTTCTTCTTGCTGGTTCAGTAGCATTAGGCATTGGATCATCTCTCTTGAAAAAAAATATTATCCTCTCTGAAAATTGGGCAGAACTTCAAAGCTTATCTAAACAGCATGTTGATAAATTAACAGAATTGAAAAATAGCATTTCCAATTAAATGCCCAAGCCAAATAGCTTTACCAACATAAACCAGTTTGATAAATAAACTCCAGTGAGTGAAACACTTTCAATTGGTTTTATTGGTGCCGGAAAAATGGCAACAGCTTTGGCTAAAGGCTTTGTAAATGCCGGCTTAGTAAAACCAAATAATCTGATCGCCAGTGACCTTACGCCAAATGGCCGCAAGGCATTTGCTCAGGAACTTCAATGTGAAACAACCGATTCCAATGTAGATGTACTCGCTAAGGCAAAGGTCATTTTTCTAGCATTCAAACCTCACCAATTGAATGAAGCCACTGAACCAGTACGAAATCAATTCAATGGTGACCATCTAGTAATATCGATCCTAGCTGGCGTACCTTTATCAAAACTAGATTTAGCGTGTGGCGGACAATCCCGAGTTGTCAGAGTAATGCCAAATACACCAGTTCTCGTAGGTGAAGGTGCCTGTGGATATTCAATTCAAGAACCAAGATTATCTAAAGATAGCGAATTAGTAAAACGCCTGCTCTCTTCAGTGGGAATAGCCTATGAGGTTAAAGAAAATTTAATAGATGCAATAACTGGATTAAGTGGAAGTGGACCAGCATATGGATACACTGTAATTGACGCCCTGAGTGACGGCGGTGTGGCATCTGGTTTGCCTCGAGAAATTGCAACTCAACTCGCTGCTCAGACGATGCTAGGAGCAGCAAAGATGGTCATGGAAACCGGCAAACATCCAAGTGAACTAAAAGACATGGTGTGTAGCCCAGGCGGCACTACAATTGAAGGAATACATGAACTCGAGGAAGGCGGCATACGTAGTGCTTTAATTAATGCCGTTCGAGCTGCTAAAGAACGGGCAGTTCAACTAGGTCTGGATTAATTTAATTATCTACATGACATTTCCACCACCAACCGAAAAACAGGCAAAAATATTGTGGATATCCTTAACTGCATTAGCAATAGGAATACTACTTGCACTAACTGCTTTACTATTGATTGGAGTGGCTTGGATTGCTAACGCACTATCTTCAGTTCTTATTCCATTAGCAATAGCGGGAATTATTGCTTACCTACTCGATCCTGTAGTTGATTGGTTTCACAAGAAAAGAGGAATGAAGCGACATAGCGCTATCATTTTAGTATTTATAATAGCGGTATTACTAGTGGGTGGATTAGTGGCCTCAATTGTCCCAGCATTGGTTGAAGAAGCTACAAAATTAAAAACGGAATTCCCAAAACAGGCTAAAGTATTCCAACAAAAAGTTAACTCACTTGTCAAAAATCATACTTCAAATACTTCCACTAACACCCCAAACAATAGCTTGCTGCTTAATATCCCTAAGTGGACTCAAAGCGTTGGCCTTACAAACGAAAAAGTAGGCGAATTTGGAGTTTCTGCAGTTTCTAATATTACGACATGGCTTTTAGAGCAGTTAAAGAAAATAACAAAAATATTTGGATTTCTTGCAGGCCTGGCCCTAGTTCCAGTCTACGTATTTTACTTTTTACTGGAGAAACGTGCCATAAAAAGTAATTGGCGAGATTATCTACCAATACGAAAATCAAAAATAAAGGATGAGATCGTTTTTGTACTTAATTCCATTAATGAATGTCTAATTGTGTTCTTTCGAAGCCAAGTTCTCGTCGCAATGTGTGTCGGAACGCTTTTGACTCTAGGGTTTTTGGCATTAGGTTTGGAATACGCTATTCTTCTAGGCGTCATGGCAGGAGTATTAGGAATCATACCTTATCTAGGAGTCGCATTAAGCATTATTCCAGCATTTATACTTTCAATGGTACAATTCGTCCCCAACGATGGTTGGTTATATCCGATTTTGATTCTGATTTGGTTTATAGCTGTGCAAGCAATGGAAGGACTATTTATATCTCCAAAAATTATTGGTGATCGGGTGGGATTACATCCGCTTACCATTATCGTAGCAGTCATGATAGGAACAACATTACTAGGAGGAATTGTTGGAGGTGTATTAGCCATTCCGCTGACAGCAGCGTTAAGAACTCTGATGTTTCGATATGTGTGGATAGACCGGACTCATTCGAAAGAAAGTCTATCCTTATCTTAATCGCTTTTTAAATTTAGCGATAAATCTATAAGTGCTTCAATTAAAAGATAATTTGAACGACAAAAAATCAGAAGAATTTCAGGTTAAAAAACAAAACGAAGAACGTCTTCGTATTTATTTTCTGCCTAACTTGATGACAGCTGGGAACCTGTTATGTGGGTTTTTCGCACTATGGTATATAGTCAAAGTAACACCACCTGTTGGTACAGATATTCCTTTTAATGCAGAAACCATTATACCTGCACTCTGGCTGATATTGGGGGCATTTATGTTTGATGCACTGGATGGTAGAATCGCCAGATTAATTGGTAAAGAAAGCTCATTTGGGCTCCAATTTGACTCACTGGCCGACATTATCTCATTCGGGGCGGCACCTGCTTTTCTAATGCAACGGGTTATTCTTCATGAATTCCAAGAACTAGGATTGGTTGTTGCATCAGTTTACCTTCTTTGTGGAGCACTCCGCCTTGCACGCTACAATTGCTTAGCAGTATTACCTAATACCAGTAACAATAAAGAATTCCTTGGATTTCCCATTCCAGCATCTGCAGCTCTAGTAGCATCATTAACTATTTTTTTTATTTGGTTAGAAGGAAAAGAAATGACCAATACAATGTGGCGTTGGGTTTTACTTTCGGTACTGGTATTCCTATCAGTAATGATGGTTAGCGAAGTGAAGTATCCTACATTTAAGACTCTAGATTTCAGAACAAGACGACCATTTACAAAATTTGTAGTTTGCGTAACAGGCGTAGCTTGCCTAGTAGTTTTATGGGAATACATCATACCTGTGATATTACCAATAATTTTCACCTCTTATCTTATCTATGGCTTTATTCGCCCCAAATTATCTCGAAAACTAAGAAAGGAAATTGAAGAAGAGGAATTTGAAGATGATTAACTCTTATAAGGTTGAATCATGACGTTAACTTTCGAATACGCCTTAGCTATCATAGCCGGAGCAATCACCGGATTCATTTGTGCTGTACCTGTAGGCCCAATAAACGTGGCCATAATGGAAGAAGGAATTCAAAGTGGTCGTAAGCGGGCATTCATAATTGCTATCGGTGCGCTGATAATGGAAATGGTATATTGCATAATTGCCTTCAGCGGATTTGCCACTCTTTTCACTGATAAAACCATACTAGCCACTGTGGAATTAATTAGTTTTCTAGCCGTTACATTTTTTGGCGTTAAGTACCTTATGATTGATACCATAACAGTACAGGGAAAACGCGCAAAGGTTGTCGAAAAGAGAATTTCCCCTCACACCGCATTTTGGACAGGATTCGTTCGCGTATTGGTAAATCCCAACGTCTTGCTATTCTGGATAATGATCTCCGCTGTCCTATTATCCAATCAAACAATACAATCTGAATGGCAAAGCAGAATGTGCTGTGTATTAGGAGCAGGTATTGGCATAGGTAGCTGGTTTACATTACTAGTCATCGGAAGTGCGCGGGTAAAAAATAGATTTTCAGATAAAACTCTAGTTAAGTTCTCTCAGATATCCGGCGTACTTCTAATTATTCTGTCTACCGTTATCGCAGTGCGCTTAATCAAAACTGTGGCTCAAAGCTAACTAATTAGTGCTGAACAAAATTTCAACTAGCAGACTTTTTAAGCGCTTCTATAACAATACTTGGAGTTAGCACCTCGGGAAGTATTATTGGCTGCTTATTTGTATCTGGAGAAAAGATCAAAACCAACGGGACTCCTACCCTGTTCCACTGAGCAAGTTCGCGCGTTATATTATCGGGACGACGCGTGAAATCAGCCCGAAATGCCTTTATATTTTTTTCTGCAATAAGAGCCCTCACGGAACTAATATCAATACTTGTTTTCTTATTGGCAATACAGGTCATACACCATTTAGCGGTAAAATCTACCAATACTACTTGGCCATTTTTTTGAGCAGCTATGACTGCCGCCGGAGACCAAGTATGCCACTCTATCCCATCTGGAAAATCCTGAACAACATCAACCGATTTCGAATTAGGATCGATCGGCTTTCGCCATTGCAACTGTCCCTCCAATCCAAAAACAACACCTCCTATCGTCAATAATCCTGCAATTCCCAGCGCCAATCCCCTCCTCTTTGAGCCTCGTTGAAAAAACTCACCGAAAATCCAGACTGCCATGGCCAATATTGTCAAAAAAATACCAAACCAAAGAATTCGGTCACCGTAGTATTCGTAAGTCAACATGAACAACCAAATCGCTGTTCCCATCATAGGAAACCCCATCGAAATCTTAAACTTTTCCATCCAAAGCCCAGGCTTAGGAAGAAAACGTAACCACGTTGGATTCCAACTCAATATCACATAAGGCAATGCCAAGCCAAGTGCAACAAAAGAGAACAGAAGTACAATTAACTCAGCAGATTGCATAAAAGCATAGCCTAGTGCTGGAGCCAAAAAAGGAGCTGTACACGGAGTAGCAAGAACCGTCGCCAAAACACCATTAAAAAAAGCACCACTAGCACCTTCCTTGGAACCTACCGCACTAGCTGCAACCCCAACCGAACCTAAGGTCACTTCAAAAAGCCCAAAAAGATTCAATGCAACTAGCGTGACAAGTATCGTAAGTAACA